>JAHFUU010000248.1 GCA_023264915.1 Microthrixaceae bacterium
AGGAACACCACATTGAACGGGTTGATCTTGCCGGCCTCGCCACGTGCCACCAGGCTCAAGATGCCGGCCACCTCGACGGCGACGAAGGCGGCGAGGGCAGCCAGGGCACCGTTGGTGAAGGCGAACCTCGGGGCTTCACGGCCCGCCGCGAAGCCGCCGGCGACGAAGCCGGCCAGCAGCACGACCGACAGGGCTGTGTTGGCACCGGCGTCCGCGGACATGTAGCGGGCAAGCACGCTTGCCGTGACCCCGACCACGCTGGCGAGGACCGCACCCCGTGCAATGCCGCGCCGGCTGATCGTGTGAGAGCTCATCGGATCGAGCTCAGGGCCATGGCTCGGAGGCGAACGGGTTGGGGCCGAAGGGGCACGACAGCCCGAGCTTGCCTGGGTTCAAGATGCCGTTCGGGTCAAGAGCGTCCTTGATGCTTGCGAGGGTGTCGAGGCCCGGGCCCAACGCCTCTCGCATGAACCGGGCGCGGTTGATGCCCACGCCGTGATGGTGGCTGAGGGATCCGCCGAGTGACAGGACAGCGCGGGTGCCGGCGTCCCACACCGCCCGGTAGTAGGCATCCTTGTGCTCGGCGGAGTCGCCTGGCTTCCCGGCGAAGGTGAAGTAGAGGCACGCTCCGTCGGTGTATGCGTGTGACTGGTGAGCACCCGCCGCGAGCGTGCCGTCCACGGCCCGGATGGCGTCGATGGTCGTGCGGTAGATGGCACCTAGCTGGGACCACCTGCCGGTGATCTCCATGGTGTCGACGACGAGGCCGCCGGAGATGAGCTGCTCTAGCTGGGACACGTCGTTGCGGGAGGCGAACCAGTGGTCGACGAAGCCGGGATCGACTTGGATCCCGGTCCTGCACTCCTCATAGACCGCGGTCATGACCGCAGTGACCAGGCCCGGATCACCCTCGTCGAGGGCGAGCAGCACAGCGGTGTCCGTCGTGCCGAAGTGCCGCTGTGACTCGACGGCGTCATAGAGGCGCAGGACGGCAGGTGTGGCGCCGCGTCGCAGGATCCGCCGGCAGGCGTCGAGCCCGTCCTCGAAGGTCGAGAACCCGAAGGCCGCGCTGGCCTCGTGCACAGGTGCTGGATGCAGGACCAGGCGAGCACCCGTGATGATGCCCAGCGTTCCCTCGGAACCGACGAACAGCTGGGTCAGATCGGGGCCGGTCGCCTGCCGTGCGTTTCCTCCGGTTGTGATGGTGGTCCCGTCGGCAAGGGTCACGTCCAAGCCGATCACCATGTCCTCGATCTTGCCGTAGCGGGTCGAGAACTGGCCGGCCCCGCGGCATGCAAGCCAGCCTCCGACCGTGGAGAGGTTGATGGACTGGGGCCAGTGGCCGAGGGTCACGTTGTGCCTGTTGCGAAGCTCGTGCTCGAGCCAATCGCCGAAGGTCCCGCACAGGACGTCGAGCACGAGAGACTCGTCATCGACATCGACTATCCCGTCGAGGCCGCACAGGTCGGCGACCACTCCGCCATAGAGGGGGATTGAGCTGCCACAGACGCCACTTCGACCAGCGGCCGCGGTCACAGGTATTCGAGCCTCGTTGCAGATCCTCAGGACCTCGGCGACCTGGGACGGATCGTCAGGTCGGACCACGACGGATGCGAGCCCGGCCAGCTGGCCCTCTGTTGCCCAAGTCATCGCCAGTGGCCACCAGTCACGGCTGGATTCGGCGACCCTGGCCGCATCGTCTGTGGTGGTCGGGACCACCGAGCAGAGCCTCTCGAGAACCGCTTCAGGGACATCGACCCGTTTGCACGCGAGCCGCGCGGACGCCCCGGCAGGGCCTCCGGCGATGTCGATCGGCGCCACGGGCGCTCGCGGACCCGGCTCTGGAATCGGGTGGGGCGGGTTGGGTCTGGAGGCTGGTTCGGTCACAGAGCTCCTCTGGGTGTGTGGCGCGGCCTGGATCGAAGCCCGAATTGCGCGCGGGTGCGGGTCACGGTGCCGCCGTCGGGACGGCACTCGTCTCACGGATCGACACGAGGTGTGTGTCGGGGAGTTGAGCGCTCTCGCGCTCCTCGAGGACGAGTGCCTCATAGCCGGCAACCTGCCGGGCCGTCTCATCGGAGTCCCACCCGAGCTCGGCCGACACGAGATCGGCGACCTGGGCCGCCACCTGAGCGGTCTCGTCCCGGGCCAGCAGCCGCGCTCGCGTGCGGCGAGTCAAGATGTCGTCAAGGGAACGGGCCATCTCGTAACGGGCAGAGAACACCGCTTCGGCACGGATGTAGGGAAGGGAGGGGACGAGCGGCTCGGCGAGCGACGGGTTGCGGTCAGCCATCGCGATGATGGCCCGGGCCTCGCCGCCGTAGCGGTCCGCGAGATGGACCACTGTGCGCCGGTCCAGGGTCGCGGCCGCCGTGGAGGCCTCGTCGACGAGAGCCTGGTAGCCCTCGGCTCCCCGGATGGGCAGGCGCTTGGTGCGCGTCCGGTGGTTGACGCCGGGGAGGTGGTCACGGCCGATCGTGTCGATGACTTCCCCGACGGTGTCCGAAGCCATCTTGCGGTAGGTGGTGAGCTTGCCCCCCGTGATCGTGATGACACCGCTGGCCGAGCGCTGAACCTTGTGCTGGCGGGACAGGTCGGCAGTCCTGTCGCTGCTCGCGTCGCGCACCAGAGGTCGAAGCCCGGCCCAGGTGCCCACTATGTCGTCCCTAGACACCTCAGAGCTCATCGAGAAGTTGAGAGCGCCGAGCAGGTAGTCGATGTCCTCGGTCGTGCACTGGGGGTCCTCGGTCGGCCCGTCGTAGTCCGTGTCAGTGGTGCCGACATAGGTGAGGTCGCCCCAGGGGACCACGAACACGGACCTGCGATCCTTGGGCACCGGGATCACCACGGCGATGTCGTTGCGGACCCTTGACCAGGGGATGACCACGTGGACGCCCTTGGCTGGACGGATCGATTCGGGGTCTGCACCCTCGTCCATGGCGCGCACGTCGTCTGACCACACGCCGGCAGCATTGACCAGGACGCGGGCCGAGACGTCGAAGCGCTTCCCGTCGGCCTCGACCGTTGCGCCCACGGCCCGGCCACGGTCGTCCTTGCGCACAGCGACGGCCGAGCATCCGTTCACGGCGGTCGCACCGTGCTCGATGACGGCGGTGCGCGCGATCGCCAGTGTCAGCCTGGCGTCGTCGGCCTGCGCGTCGTAGTAGAGGTAAGAGGGGGCAAGGCGGTCGCCGCGCAGCGTCGGCATGTGCGCCCGGACGCTCGCGATGTCGATGCGCTTGTGGACCTTGCCGATGCGGACGCCCCCGGTCAGGTCATAGGTCCACATCGCCGAGCCCATCGCGCGAGCGAGCTTCTTGGGCACGACCCCGTCCTTGCCGGCAAAGATCGGGATGAGGAACGGCAGGACCTTCACGAGGTGGGGAGCGTTCCTACGGAGGCGTTGCCGCTCGTGCAGGGCCTCGTAGACCAGCTTGATCTCGCCCTGCTGGAGGTAGCGCAGGCCGCCGTGAACGAGCTTGGAGGACTTCGACGAAGTGCCCGACGCGAAGTCGTCACGCTCGACGAGGGCCGTGCGGAGCCCGCGTGATGCTGCATCCAAGGCCACACCGGCGCCCGTGATGCCGCCGCCGATGATGAGCACGTCGTAGTCGGCCTCAGCGAGACGCCGTAGGTTGGCAGAGCGATCGAAGAGCCCAGGCATCGATTGTCTTCTCAAGGTGGCGGAGGTCTTCTTCGAGTGTGAGACCCGAAGCGCGCGCCGACGACACGACGAGCCGTCACTGTATGGGTTGGGCGCCGTGTGGGCACGTTCACTCCTCTACCGATCGGTAAGGCGCGGATCAGGACCTCGAGCTCGCTCTGGCCTCCCCTATCAGATAGCAACAATTTCTATCTAACAACAGTTGTAAATTAGGGCTGGTCTTGGATAGGGTTCAGGCGTGAAGTCACCAGAGGAGCTGGCCCAGATGTTCCGCGATCAGGGCCTGAAGATAACGCCCCAGCGGGTCTCGGTCTTCAGGGTGCTTCACGACAACGCTGACCACCCGACAGCTGAAGCTGTCTTTGACCAGATCCGTGACGAGATGCCCTCGATCTCGCTCCGCACCGTCTACCAGACCCTCCATGACCTTGCCTCGATGGGAGAGATCCGCCAGCTCGATCTGGGCACCGGCTCGGCTCGCTTCGATCCCAACGTCAAGTCTCATCACCATCTGGTCTGCGACAAGTGCGGCCGCGTGACCGATGTGCACGCGTCGTTCGACGGGGTCCGGCTTCCCCGGACCAAGCTGGCCGGCTACCGCGTATCAAGCACCGAGATCGTCTTCAGGGGCGAGTGCCCTGACTGTGCAGGCTCGAACGCGGTCGCCAGCTGAGCCGCTGGCCTCGAGGACGCGACTTCCGACCAAACCAACACAACCAAACCAACACAACCAAACCAACACAACCAAACCAACACAACCAAACCAACACAACCAGAGGAGCCAAGATGGCAGAGCTCAACGGCAGCAAGACAGAAGCGAACCTGAAAGAGGCCTTCGCGGGGGAGAGCCAGGCAAACCGCCGTTACCTTTACTTCGCCCAGAAGGCCGACGTCGAGGGCTACCCGGATGTGGCGGCACTGTTCCGCTCGGTTGCCGAGGGCGAGACCGGTCATGCATTCGGGCACTTCGACTTCCTGGCGGTGACCGGCGACCCGGTGACCGGCGAGCCCGTCGGGCCCACCGAGGACAACCTCAGGTCCGCCATCGCCGGCGAGACCTATGAGTACACCGAGATGTACCCCGGGTTTGCCAAGACCGCTCGCGACGAGGGGTTCGCGGAGATCGGTGAGTGGCTGGAGACCCTCGCGAAGGCCGAGAAGAGCCACGCAGGTCGGTTCACCGAGGGTCTCGACAACCTCTCCTGACCGTCCGCCGGCGCCGACCGCCAGGGAGCCCGACGGCGATGGGGCCACGTGGCCGAAGGCCGTGGGTCGGTGACGAAGCCCCCGGAAGGGACCTGGCGCCTGCTGCCCCGCGATCCACAGTCTGTGGTCGATGTGGCAAGCGCCGTGACTCATGGGGCGGCGCGCAGGCACATGGCTCGGTGGGCAGGGGCGTAGCCCCGTGATGCACCCGAGCCTGCGATTCAGGGGGGGCCGTGCGGTCCCCCTGCCCGTACTCATCCCCGTCGCGAGCAAGG
>JAHFUU010000249.1 GCA_023264915.1 Microthrixaceae bacterium
CCGCCGATCTTGACGATCACCTGGTTCGCCACGGTCTGGCCCGGCACGAAGTTGAGGTTCGAGGCCATCGGGCGGGCAAGGCCTGAGGAGAACACCGTCAGGAACGACTGGTCGGTCGGCCCCGTGACCGTGACGTTCAGCACCAACGAGGTCACGCCAGTGGTCGGGATGCCCGCAGCCCCCAGAACGCTCACGTCGCGGGTGTCACCTGCGCCCCAGGGCGTGCTGTAGCCGCCCGTGCCGTCGCGGGAGTCGAGCAGCCTTGCCGGCGTGAGCGCGTGGTACTTGCTCAACAGGACCGGCGGCACCAGGTCGCAGCCCGCGACCTGTGTGCGCAGGCCGTTCCAGCCCTGGGCAGTCCACTGCTCCTGCGGGCCCACCCAACCTCCGCTGCCGTCGCCGCTCGTGAAGTACAGCCTCGACACCGCGTCCGCACCACCGTAGAAAAGGCCGAGGCGGGCCCGGCCGTTTGCCCCGGTGTCGCATCCGGCCATGCGGGTGAACTGCCAGTCCCAGTTGCCTGTGCCGCTGTCCCAGACCTGAGCGGGCGCGTACACGCCGACCCCGCTCGCATAGGCCACCGAGAGCGTCGTGCGCTTGGAGTCATAGCCCCGCAACAGCGCGAAGTCAGATCGACCGTCCCCGTCGTAGTCAGCAGCAGAGACCTTGGTCCGCTGCGCATCCCAACCCCCGGCACCGCTGTCCCAGACCAGGACAGGCGGGCTGATCGTGGGCTCGAGGGTCACGCCCGCCTTGCCCGTCGCGATCCACAGCTGGGCTCTTGTCGCGTCGACCTGGACGAAGATGCCGAGATCCCCGCGGCCGTCGCCGTCGAAATCACCGCCGACCACGCGCGCCGTGTACCCGTCCACGAACGACGCTGACGAGGTCCAGGTGACCGTCGGAACCCCGATCCCCCCAGCGGTGCCCATCCCGATGAGGAAGTCGACCTGATCGCCCGCCTCGGCAGACATCAACCCGACGTCTGCAAAGCCGTCGCCGTTGTAGTCGCCGACGGTCACCTTCGCCTTGGTGAGATCGAATCCGCCGGCTCCGCTGTTCCACATCAGCGTGGGTGCCATCAGACCGCCACCCGAACCGTACGCGATGAACATCAACGTGCCACTGCCGTCGAGCGAGTAGAGCAGCACCAGGTCGTCGTAGCCGTCGTTGGTGAAGTCTCCCGAGGCGATCTTGAGGCGATCCCACTCCCATCCGTAAGAACCGCTGTCCCAGGCCACAGCAGGCGAGCTGACACCTCCGCCCGGCTGGCCATAGGAGAGAAGGATCTGGCTCCCAGAGCTTCCCGACCCGTACACGTAGGCCATGTCGCCCTTGCCGTCCTTGTTGAAGTCCGCAGACGTGCGTTGCGAGCTGGTCTGGTCGAGCTCACACCCATCGGTCGCTGGCGGTCCGGCAGCGTCGGGGCACTTGTCGATGCTGTCCAGCACGCCGTCTCCGTCTGAGTCCGAGCCCATGCATGAGACGTTGTCGTTGCGCAACATCGTCCCCCAGGGCATCTGGTTCCATGCACTGAGCCCTCTGGAGCTGAGCGCGGGCACCGCAACACCTGAGATGCACGCATACATCTCGCCCGGATCGGTCTGGGAGCCGTACCGCGCCAGGTTCTCGTCATAGTGGAGGTGAGCTGCTGACACATCGAGTGGTGAGACGTTGCCCGTCCAGCCCGATAGGCCGATGGGTTGGCCCTTGGTGACCTTCTGGTTGAGGGTCACCTGCACCGAGGAGAGGTGCAGGTACCGGCTCCAGCGGTTGGGCTGGCCTGCCTCCACATGGGCGATCGAGATGTAGTTGCCGCCTCCGCCGCCGCAGCTGGTGTTGCCAGGGGTGCAACCCGTCGAGATGTCGACCACCTGGCCGTCACCGGCAGCAACGATCTGGGTGCCGACCGGCATTCCGATGTCGAGCGCCTTGTAGGGGTGATAGCCGTTGCAGTACCCGCCGGGGCTTCCGGGGTTGGAGTACGTGCACCACACCTTCTGCGTCCCCAGCCATGGCATGTAGTCAGGCGTCTGGATCGCCTCACTGCTGCCGAAGCCCTGAGCCGAGCCGCCGCTCGATCCGGTTCCGCCCCGGCTCTCCGATGAGACATCGTGCGCGTACTGGTCAGTGCGCGCCTCGACCTCGGCGACCTTCTCCGGAGACGGCACGAGAGCCTCGTCTGTGGCACCGACCTTCTCTGGTGACGACGCAGGCGAGTCTGCGATCGATGTGCCCGAAGGGGCGGGCGGCAAGGATTCGGGCGATCCGGGCGATCCGGCAGCCGGCGTGGGCGGCGCAGCAGTCCCTTGCGAGGTCGGAGGCGCAGCGACAGCAGTCGGCGAAGCCGGTTCCCGAGATGCCGGTTCCCGAGAAGCCGGTTCCCGAGATGCCCGTTCCCGAGATGCCGGTTCCCGAGAAGCCGGTTCCCGAGATGCCCGTTCCCGAGATGCCCGTGTCGGGACGGTCGGCGAGGCTTCCGCGGACATCAGGGATGCACCGACGGTCACGGTCACGAACGTGACCAGCAGGGCGAGGATGGGGGCTCGCTTAACCGGACCTCCGACAGCGGCTTCGGACTTGCTGCCCGATCACCTCGCGGCGACGAGCGTGGCTTGTCCGCCCGGTCGGCCCGCCAGCGCGGGGTCCGATCGCCCAGGGTGCCATTCGGCACTCCCTCTGTCTGTCGATACGCTCGCCACGACTTCGACATCATTCCGTAACACCTTAGGCACGGAATCGCAACGGGTGTGGAATCCCCTGACATCTCGGGAAGATCCGCTGCTCAGAAGGGCTGCGGAGACTCGCGCCTGGGCGTCGGGACCGCTCCGGCCTGGGCGTCGGGACCGCTCCGGCCTGGGCGTCGGGACACGCCGGAGGCCCGCCCCCGCGACGACGAGATGACACAGATGACACAGATGACACGGATGACACGGATGACACAGATGACACAGATGACACGGATGACGGACCGACCACCACGCGCGGGCTGTTGGCTGCTGGGGTCGGACACCCGGCTCGACCCATCCCGCGCCGCGATCCCCAGGGCAATACACTTGGCAACCCGAAACTTCAACGCCTGGCCCCTATCTCCGGCTCTGGCCAGGAGCAAGGCGAGGTGAGATGCTCGAACGGCTCGGCAGGATGGCGGCCCGGCGCCACAGGTGGGTGATCGCAGCGTGGCTGGTGGTCTTCGTCGCGGTCCTGGGACTCGCTGGTGCCTTCCACGGCCAGACCAACGACAACTTCGCCATCCCCGGCACTGGCTCTGACGCAGCACAGGTCCTCCTCCAGCAGAACGCCCCGGGCTTCGGCAACGCCAACGTGACCGTCGTGTACGAGGCCGCGAGCGGATCGGTCAGGGACCCCGCGAACCAGGCTGCGATCCAGTCGTCGATCGCGACACTGAAGGCCACACCCAACGTCGCGAACGTCTCGAACCCGTTCCAGACCATGCCGCTGCCCGCGGGCTACACGGACCAGACCGTCCTTCCCGTGATCAACGCACCGATCAGCCGGATCCTCCCCAGTGCCATCTCCGCTGACGGAACGACCGCTCTCGTGACCGTCCAGATGAACCAGGCAACTGCCAGCCTTCCTGCACCCCAGACCTTCGAGCAGCTTCAGTCCGCGGCGCGGGGCTCGGCACCGCCGGCCCTCGAGGTGAGCCTGTCGGGCATGCTGGTCGATCTCCAGAACCCTCCCCCGCCCGGGATCTCTGAATACGCCGACGAGATCGGCCTGGGGTGTGCCGTCATCATCTTGCTGATCGCGCTGGGTTCGGTCACAGCCATGGCTGTGCCGATCGGGGTGGCGCTGTTCAGTCTCGGGATATCGAGCGCGTTGCTGGCTCTCGCCGAGGGCCACTGGGACATCGGATCGGCCGCCCCGCCCCTCGGGGTGATGATCGGGCTGGGTGTCGGAATCGACTACTCGCTGTTCATCGTGAACCGGTACCGCGAGAACCTGGGTTCGGGCATGGAGGTCGAGCAGGCAGTAGGCCGCGCCCTGTCCACGTCAGGCTCAGCGGTGCTCTTCGCCGCCATCACCGTGTGCATCGCGCTCTGTGGCCTTGCGCTCATCGGAATCCCCTATGTGGGGACTCTCGGCTTCACCGCGGCCATCTTCGTGGCCATCACCGTCAGCGCCGCCCTCACCGTGCTGCCGGCCCTGCTCGGATTGCTCGGTGATCGCATCGATGCCCTGAGGCTGCCCTGGCACCGCGCGGCGACCCACGAGACCCCCGAGGAGCGCCGGGCCACCTTCTCAGCCCGCTGGGCCCGCGCGGTCGCCAGCCATCCGATCCTGTTCGCGCTGGTGAGCCTCGGCCTGCTGGTGCTGATCGCTGTCCCGGTCCGCCAAATGCAGCTCGGGATCCCCGATGACAGCGTGCTGCCCGGTTCCCTCACCCAGACCCGGGCATTCGTGACCATCAGCGAGAAGTTCGGCCCGGGACGGAACGGCCCGCTTCTCCTGGTGGCCGACCTCGGACCCGAATGGAAGGCCGCCAACACGCAGTGCAACGCCCCGGGCACTGCCCCCCCTGCCGGCACTGCCACGACCACCATCCCCGCCGCCGGTGCGCCAACCACAGCACCAGGTGCCGTGCCCACCACCGCGGCGACACCGGGGAGCCCGACCCCCACCGGCGCGCCGACGCCCTCCCCCCAGATCCAGGCAGTCGAGGCAGCCTTGTTCGAGAAGCTCGCACCGGCCCTGTTCTCGACCCCTGGGGTCGGGTCGGTCACGCCGGTGCTTGCGTGCACGGGCAACCTGGCAGTCGCCATCGTGACCCCCACCACTGGTCCGGGCGACCCTGCCACGACCGCCCTCGTCCAGAACCTCCGCAACACGGTGATACCCGGCGCGCTCGCCGGAACGGCCATGAACCCCGCCGGGGTGAGCCTCGGTGGCCAGACCGCGATCCTCATCGACCTCACCGACACGATCTCGGCCCGAATGCCCTACTTCGTGGGTTCCGTCCTCCTGCTGAGCTTCTGGTTGCTGACGATGGTGTTCAGGTCCCTGTTCGTGCCAACCAAGGCTGTGATCATGAACCTGCTGTCGATCGGGGCGGCCCTCGGCTTCCTGGTCGCTGTGTTCCAGTGGGGCTGGGTCAAGTGGATGTTC
>JAHFUU010000250.1 GCA_023264915.1 Microthrixaceae bacterium
GCACCCTCGCTGGCGCTCGGGATGCTCCCCATCGCCGTCGGGCTCCCTGGCGGTCGCGCCGCCGGCCGGCGCTTGCCACATCCCCAACAAATTGTCGATCGCGGATCCGCAAGCGCCTAGTTGCCTGGGGGGCTGCGCCCCGCGGCCCGGCCAGCCGAGGCCGGTCGCCAGCCAAGACGGTGGACGGCTCATCTCTGGGGCGCCCGAGGGCCCCACAGCCATCTCCAGTCGAACGGCACCGAGGGAACCGCGTCGTCCGAGCCCGCTCCGGTCAGAGGATGCCTGATGACCGGTAGGTGGCGGCGGCAGGATGCGCCGCCACGATCTCGCTGACCTCGTCGACAAAGGAGCCGACCTGGTGCACAGCAGCGCCCGTGAACGACAGCGGTTCGGTGAGGATCCCGTCCAGATCGTCGGCCGATAGGCCGAGCCTCGGGTCACCCGCGAGCCGGTCGAGCAGGTCGTTTGTTGGGGCAGCGGTCTCTCGCATCGCCAGGGCGGCAGCCACCGCGTGACGCTTGATCACTTCGTGCGCCTCCTCGCGTCCGGCGCCAGACCTCATCGCTGCCATCAGGATCTTCGTCGTCGCCAGGAAGGGAAGGAAGCGCTGCAGCTCGGCCTCGACCACCGACGGGTACACACCGAGCTCACCCAGCACGGCGAGCGTCGTCTCGAGAACCCCGTCGGCTGCGAAGAACGCATCCGGGATCGCCACCCTGCGCACCGCAGAGCAGGAGACGTCACCCTCGCTCCACTGGTCGCCCGCGACAGACGCGGCCATGGTCAGGTGGCCGCGAAGCACGCTCATCAACGCGTTGATCCGCTCACAGGACCGCGCGTTCATCTTGTGGGGCATCGCGGAAGAACCGACCTGTCCTTCCTGGAACCCCTCGGTGACGAGCTCCGCGCCAGCCATGAGCCTGATCCCGAGAGCCAGGCTGGACGGGCCAGATGCGACCTGTACGAGGGCAGACACGACGTCAAGGTCAAGCGACCTCGGGTAGACCTGGCCTACGTTCACCAGCACGTGATCGAAGCCAAGATGGCCAGCCACGCGCCGCTCGAGCTCGTGGACCCGCTTTGGATCCTCAAGCAGGTCGAGCTGGTCCTGCTGCGTGCCGACCGGGCCCTTGATGCCCCGAAGCGGGTAGCGCTCGAGCAGCTCCTCCAGACGCCTGAAGGCAAGCAGCATCTCCTGGCCAGCGTTGGCAAACCGCTTGCCGAGCGTCGTCGCCTGAGCCGGGACGTTGTGCGTGCGGCCAGCCATGACGAGCCCGGCGAAGCTGGCAGCCCTGTCCGCGAGCTGCGCGAGCACCGCGACCATGTGGTCCCGCACGAGGATGAGGCTCTGGCGGATCTGGAGTTGCTCGACGTTCTCTGTGAGATCACGCGAGGTCATCCCTTTGTGTATCTGCTCGAAGCCAGCCAGCTCGCAGAACTCCTCGATCCGCGCTTTCACGTCGTGACGGGTTCGCTGCTCCCTCCACTGGATCGAATCGAGGTCGACCTTGCCCACGACCTTGCGGTACGCGTCGATCACCGCGTCTGGCACGTCGAGGCCCAAGTCACGTTGAGCTTGCAGCACCGCCAGCCAAAGCTCTCGCTCCAGCACCACCTTGTGCTCTGGCGACCAGATGCGGACCATCGGGTCGCAGCCATAGCGGGCAGCCAGGACATCGGGGATCTGCGGCTTGGCCATGTCGCTCCGGGAGATGGGGTTGGACCCAAACGCTACCGGAACAGCGTCCCAGCCCTGACCGCCGCACAGGTGGACATCACGGTGACCTCACAGAGGAGGCAGGGTGAGTCCGGTCACCCAGCCTGTCGAGGCTCAGTAGTCCGAACGAACCAAATGCCGCGTGGATGAGATCGAACCGTAAAGAACCTACGATTACTGGTCGATCCCACCACGGAGGGTGAGAATCAGGGGCGCTTTTCCTGATCGAGGGTTGAGGGCAGATCATGCAGGAAGCACGGTGCTTGAAGCATTCATTCGAGGTGGCCGAGAGCTGTTGCCGCAACTGCGGCAACGACTTCTGCAACGAGTGCCTGGTGTACGCCTTCGGCCCGAACAAGCATCCATACTGCGTCTCGTGCGCGCTGGCAGCAGCGGGGGTCAGAGCCAACGCCGCCAACCGGCCCGCCTACTCCAAGCGTGAGATGCGCCGGCGCCAAAAGGAGCAACGCAAGCTCGAGCGCCAGCAGAAGACAGCGACCAAGGCTGTCGCGTCAGCCGAGATCGATTGGTCGGTCCCGGAGGGAAGCTCACCGGACTTCGACTGGGCAGATGAGCCCGTCAGTGACGACGGCGACAAGGTGGTCAGCTTCTAACCGAGCTACGCCTGGCCCACCTGTCATGTCCAGGAGGGGATCGTCGTGCTGTCAAGCGCCGCTGATGTCGCGGCGGTAGTCGTCGAGCTTGGACTCGAGGGTTTCGTCGGTGATCGAGAGCATCTCGAGAACGAGGATCGCCGCGTTGACCGAGCCGTCGATTGCAACAGTGGCAACCGGGATGCCCTTGGGCATCTGCACTGTCGAGTACAGAGCGTCGATGCCGTTGAGAGCGCCCCCCGAAAGAGGAACACCGATCACCGGCAGAGTTGTGTGCGCTGCGACCGCGCCGGCCAGGTGGGCAGCCATGCCCGCACCGCAGATCACGGCCGAATAGCCCTCATCGCGGGCAGACCGGGCGAGGGCCAGGACCGCTTCGGGGTTGCGATGGGCAGACAGGACCCGTACGTCAGCTTGTACCCCGAAGCCCTCGAGCGTGTCTGCTGCGACTGACATCTTGTCCATGTCGTTGGGCGAGCCCATCAGCACCAGAACTTTCAAGACCTCACCTCAGCTTCCACGAGCTGGTCCGGCCCGCCGCACGTACCAGGTACGTGTCGCACAAAGGGAGCACAGGCCAGAGCTGGACTCATGCCGCGAAGTGAAGGAACTGCTCGCGGCCAGGGCCTACACCGACGAGGCTGATCGGTACACCGACTTGGGCCTCGAGGAACGCGATGTAATCCCGGGCGCGAGACGGGAGGTGATGACGCTCTGTCGCTTCGGAGAGGTCCTCGCCCCATCCGGGGAGCTGCTCATAGATCGGCTTCGCCTTGTGGAGGTCGGATTGGTGGTAGGGCAAGTGCTCGATGCGCGTGCCGTCGATCTCGTACGCGACGCAAACCTTGACGGTGTCGAGGGTGTCGAGGACATCGAGCTTGGTGAGGGCCACCTCGGACAGCGAGTTGAGCCTCACGGCGTGCCTCAGCATCACCGCATCGAACCACCCCGGGCGTCGCCGGCGACCGGTGTTGGTACCGTACTCGCCCCCCCGTTCGACAAGAAGGTCGCCCACCTCGTCGAACAGCTCGGTGGGGAAGGGCCCGGAGCCGACACGGGTCACGTACGCCTTGGCGATGCCGATGACCCGGGTGATGAAACGAGGCCCGATCCCAGCTCCCACGCAGGCGCCGCCGGCAACAGGGTTCGAAGAGGTGACATAGGGGTAGGTGCCGTGGTCCAGGTCCAAGAACGTGGCCTGCGCACCTTCGAGAAGTACGTGGTGATCGAGCTCGAGGGCTTCGTGGACGAGGTTGACGGTGTCGGTGATCATCGGCTCGATCCGCTCGCGACACTCGCCCAGGTACTGCTCTGCGATGTCGTCTGCTGATTGGGGAAGCTGGTTGTAGACCTTGGCCAGGATCGCGTTCTTCTCCTTGACCACGACATCGAGCTTCTGGCGGAAGATCTTGGGATCGAGAAGATCCTGCACCCTCAAACCCACCCTGGAGGCCTTGTCTGCATAGGCCGGTCCGATCCCTCGCTTGGTCGTACCGATCTTGTTCTTGCCCAGGTACCGCTCGGTCACGCGATCGATCTCCTGGTGATAGGGCAGGATGAGATGCGCGTTTCCGCTCACCTTCAAGAGGCTGGTGTCGACCCCTTTGGAGCTGAGCATGTCGAGCTCTTCGAGCAGCACGCGAGGGTCCACGACCACCCCGTTGCCTATGACCGGGGTTATGTGGTCATAGAGGATGCCGCTGGGCACGAGTTGGAGGGCGAACGTCTCGCCGTTCACCACGAGGGTGTGCCCTGCGTTGTGGCCGCCCTGGTAACGGACGACCATGTGCATCTCTTTGGCGACGAGATCGGTGAACTTGCCCTTGCCCTCGTCACCCCACTGAGTCCCGACGACGACTGTGGCCGGCACGATGAACCTCCCAGGGGATCGGCCTGCCGCACGCTAGGTGGCGGCAGGCCCGGGATTGCCGGCCAACCCTACTAGCAGAGCAGGGCGCGTTGGCACTCGAACGACTACCCAAAGAAGATCCCAGCTCCCATGACTACCGGGGGTTGCTGCGCCGCGTCGTGAGGAACTAGTTGCCTGGGGGGCTGCGCCCCCACGCACCCTCGCTGACGCTCGGGATGCTCCCCATCGCCTCGGGCTCCCTGGCGGTCGCGCCGCCGGCCGGCGCTTGCAAACATCCCCAACAAATCAACTGTCGATCGCGGATCCGCAAGCGCCTAGGCAGCGAGGGCTGCACTCGCAGCTGTGGACTCGTCGATGGCATCGTGGGACAGGATCGATCGGCCGGCGGCGAAGGCAATCCGGTCGCCCCACTGGCCGTCGGGCATGAGCCTCTGCCGGACGTATCGCAGAGCCACGAGCGACTTGCGGGGGTCGGAAGCTCCCTGCTCACAAAGCAGAGCAGCCGAGACAGTCCGGATCAACAGGTCCGTGAGCCTTCCCGCTCCGGCGTGAGTCCAGTCGGCGTCGATCATGTCGATCTCGGCGATGTGGGCCGCTAGGGCGTCTCGGTTGGATCTCACCTCGAGGGCTGCCTCGGCGAGGAGCTCGGGACCGGATCTAGTTGATTCGATGGCAGCGTCGATGCGCGCCAGCACCGCCTCGTGTGCGTTCTCGCGCCTGATCGCGCGCAGCACGTCCAGCGCGCAGATGTTCTCGCTTCCCTCCCAGATCGGATGGCAGACCGCGTCGCGAAGCAGACGTGTGAGGCCCCAGTCCTCGCAGTAGCCGTTGCCGCCGACCAGCTCGTCGGCGTCGTTGGCGGCTTCGACCCCGAAGCGACAAAGGCGGACCTTGGCTGCGGGCACAAGGATCCTTCGGAG
>JAHFUU010000251.1 GCA_023264915.1 Microthrixaceae bacterium
GGAGTTCTCGACGGCGGCGTCGGGGCTGACCCGAGCCGAGGGATCGACCGCGGGCTCAGCGTCACCCCTGACGCCGTCGACCAGATCGAGCTGTGACTGCAGGTAGGTGGCCGGCGTGCCTGCATCGACCCAGTACGCGTCGGACCGGTAGGCATACAGCGAGGCGTCGGCGACCATCTCGGGAAACGTCGACCGCTCGATCGACACCTTGCCCCCGGCAGGGATCCGGTCGATGACCGACGGTTCGAGCACGTAGGTCCCGGCATTGATCCAGTTCGTAGGTGCCTCGCCCGGGGGTGGCTTCTCGATGAAGGACTCGACTCGCCCCCGGTCGTCGACGGGGACCACGCCATACCTCGAAGGATCATCGACAGGGGTCAGCGCGATCGTGCCCTCGGCCCCCGCGGCCGCGTGGAACGCCCAGAGAGCGCTCACGTCGAGATCGGTGAGCACATCTCCGTTGACCACGAGGAAGCGGGCGTCGATCCCGGCGTCGATGGCCGCGAACCGAACTGCCCCGGCAGTGTCAAGCGGTTCCGGTTCGACCGCGTAGTGCAGCTTCACGCCCGCGCACAGGTCCTCGGGATAGGCCTCGATGAAGGCATCGGGCCGGTAACCCAACGACAGGATCGCGTCGGTGACACCGTGGGACCCGAGCTTGGCGACGACTCGCTCGATCATCGGCTTTCCGACGATGGGCAGCATCTGCTTGGGCGTCGACCAGGTGAGGGGCCGAAGCCGGGTCCCGAAGCCGCCTACGAGGACGATGGCCCTCACGGTCTTCGTGCAAGAGCGCTCGTTGCCGGCTGGGTCTTGGCCATAGCGGGTTGACCCTACTCGCTGGGTCGGTGCGCGCCGAGTCGCACAGGGCTCTGGTGAGAGGCTCGCTCGGCGATCAGCTCGTCAAACAGGGACTCGTACTGCTCGGCGACTGCCGCTGGCGACAGCCATGCCTCGACCCACCTCCTGCCCGCAGCCCCCATGCCTTCGGCCTCGGCAGGGGCGCCGAGCAGCTGGCGGATCGCCGCGGTGAAGGCCACGGGCTCGTCGGGGGGAACGGTCAGGCCCGCCCCGGCCTGGCGGACGGCCCTGTCGACCTCGGTGCCCGGATCGACGCTGGCCACCAACGGCCGCGCTGCTGCGAGGATCGAGTAGAGCTTGGACGGCACGCTGGCACGGGCGAGACCGCGCTTGAGCGGCACCACCTGGACGTCGGCTGCCGCGAGCACCTCGGGCAGGCGAGCCTTCGGTTGCATGCCGACGAAACGCACGTTGGGCATGCCTGCCGCGCGCCGCTCGAGAGCCGGCCGGGCCGCGCCGCCGCCGTTGATGACGAAGACGGTGTCCGCTTCGCCCGACAGGGCCGATGCTGCGTCGACGAGCAGGTCGAGAGACTGCGACAGGCCCACGTTGCCCGCGTACATCACCACCCGCTTGCCCTCTAGACCGTGCTCGCGCCGGTAGGCGTTCTCGCGCTCGCCTGGGCGTATCCAGTCCGTGTCTATGAAGTTCGGGATGACGACGACTCGGGTCGAAGCAGTTGACGCAGACCGGGAGGCGGTCGCGAGCTTGGCTCTCACGTTGTCGGCCAGGTCCTCGGACAGCACCGTCACTGCGTCGGCGTGCCGATAGGTCACGCGCTCGAGCCACTTGCTCGCGGCGATGGCCCCCCTGTTGGTGAGCAGGCCCAACTCGACGGCGACGTCGGGGAATACGTCTTGGATGTTGAACACGAAGGGCACGCGGTACCACTGCGCCACCGACCAGCCCGCCGCGCCGAGGGTCAACGGTGGGGACATGGACAGCACCGCGTCGGGGCGTCCGTGGCCGACCAGGCCCTCGATGGCAGCCAGCACCGTGAAACCCCCGAAAGCCATCGCACGGGCCGGCAGGTTGGCCTTGTCGGTCGGGAACGGATGCACCCGCGTGATGCAGCCCCACTCGGTGCGCTCGTGGCGCACCAGTTGGCCGTTCCACCCCGGCTCGATGTCATGCAGCCGGTACCAGGGCAGTGACGTGACGATGTGAAGCTCGTGACCGCGACGCGTCAGCTCCGACGCTATCGAAGCCATGACCTCTCCTGTCGGTGCAACGTCGGGAGCGAAGTGGGGGCACAGCACCACTAGTCGCATGGCCGAAAGCTAACAGGGCCTGCCAGCTCGATGGTCACCGGCGCCGGCCGCGCACCTCGTCATCATCACCGGCACGTCGGCGGAGCACGAGAGCATCAGGCGCTCGCGACGCCACACCGCTGGGGCCTTCGATGTCGTGTCTGGTTCGACGGTGCGCTCGAGAGCATCAGGCATCCGCCACGGCCATGTAGGCGGCCAGCAGGCATCGAGCTGACGATGTCCAGTCGAATCGCCGTGCTCGCACCAGCCCCGCTTCGGTGAGGCGCGCCCGTTCGGTGCTGTCCTCGAGGATGGACAGCATCGCTGCTGACCAGGCACCGGAGTCCATGGCCCCCACGAGGACCCCGGCGTCTCCGACCATCTCGGGAAGCCCCGTGCAGTCAGAGGCGATGACCGGGCAGCCCGAGGCCATGGCCTCGATCACCGGGATGCCACAACCCTCATAGCGCGATGCGAAGCTCAGAGCCGTCGCTTCCTGGTACAGCACCTCGATGTCACGCGAGGGGACGCGACCCGTGCGGCGGACGTTGGCTCCGATCCCAAGGCGCTCGATGGCCGCAAGGAGCCGCTCCTCTCGCTGGGCGACCCCGCCGGTCAGGACGAGGAGCGCCTCGGGGCGCTCTCGGCAGACTGCCGAGAAGCTGTGCGCCAACAGGACGTGGTTCTTGTGGGGGTAGGTGATGGCCGGGTACATGAAGAAGGGCCGCACCGAACCGTTCACGCCCGCAAGGCCGTATCGATCGACCACGGCCTCGAGCTCAGCCGGAGTCGCCGGCACGGGGGCGGTCACGCCTGGGGGAACCCTCAGCAACCGGCTCGGGTCGACGTGCAGGCGCTGGCTGAGGTCATCTGCCACGAACGCCGTCAGGGTTGCTAGCCGGGTCGCGACACGTGCCGAGCGTGGCAGGGCCGTTGCCATGTAGTTGCGCTTCACCCATCCGAAGTTCTCCGGCATCGCTAGGGGTTGCAGGTCATGGACCGTCAGCAGGGTGCCTCCCGCTGACCGGTGAGCGATCAGCCCTCCCGCGTCATGGACCACGTCGATGCCCCGCCGCCGGACCTGAGCGGGCAACCAGAGAACCTCGGTGCCCACCCGCTGGGCCCGTGAAGCTCCCGAGGTGGGCCCTCGCACGGTCCTGTAGGTGGATGCAAGCTTCTCTCCCTCGGGATGGTCCCCGAGGATCCCGTTGACGAACAGCGTCACCTCGGTGTCTCCCTGGTCGATGCCGGCCAGCGCTTCGAGCAACCTGAGCGCATAGGCGCCGCTGCCGCCAACCTCGTCGGGAACGAGCCACAGGAGGTTCACGCCGACGCGCAAGGTCATCTGAGCACCTCCAGGTAGGCGCCAGCGAGACCACCTGCCATGCGCTCAGAGGAGTACTCGGCCGCGACGAGGTTCGCCTGCCTGCTGAGGTCGAGGCGCACGGGCTCGTCCTCCAGGAGCTGACCGAGGGCACCGGCGATCCCCTCGACGTCGTGGGGGTCGACCAGGACTCCCGCGGTCAGGTCATCCACACCGGGAACCTGGACGAGCTCCTCTGTGGAGGTACCGAGGCTCGTCACGACCGGGGTGCCCTGTGCCATGGCCTCGAGGACAGGCAAGCCGAAACCCTCCATCAGGCTCGGCAGGCAGAACACGGCTGCTCCGGCATAAAGGGCCGGCTTGTCCTCCTCAGCCACGAACCCGATCCGTTGCACCCGGTCACCCAGGGGCCTGGCCCACCGGTCCAGGTCCTCGTTCCAGCCCTGGCCGCCTGCCAGCACCAGGCTCGCATCGGTGTGCACCCGTCCGAAGGCCGCCAGGAGCCGTGGAAGGTTCTTCCGTGGCTCTATGGTGCCGAGCCACAGCGCGTACCTGCCCCTGATGCCATAGCGCTCCCGAACGCGCTGGATGTCAAAGGGCCGAGCCTTCACCACGTCGACGCCGTAGGGCACGAGCCTCAGCCTGTCGGTGTCGAACCCGTGACGCTCGCAGTCGGCCATCGTCGCACGGGACGGGCAGATGACCAGCGAAGCGTCGCGCCGTGCAAGGTCGACCGCCCGGGAGAAGAACGCTACGCCGCGGCGGGTGAACAGCTCGGGCTGGTGCAAGAACACGAGATCGTTGACGGTCACCACGAGCGGCACCGAGGGAGGGGGCATCGCCATGCCGGTAACATGGATCAGGTCGATCGGTCCGGTCGCTCGCTCGACGGGCGGCCATCGCAGGCGATGCCAGGCCTCATACAGCGCCAACCTGCCCAACCCGAGATGGTGGACCGGCACCGGCGGGACGAAGGGCCCCGGTGGCGGGTGTCGATGCCGGGCGGCCACGCCGATGAGGTGGAGCTCGACGCGACCCTGCGGGTCACCGTGGCGAAGGAGGGCCGAGATGGCGCCCGTTGCCGCGGCTGCCGTGCCACCGGGAACCCGATGCCAGCACTGCTCGAGGGTGATCGCCACACGGGCGCGCCGGGGGGGCGGTTTGGCGTCGGTCATGGGTCGGCCAAGTCTCACACAGCCAGATGTTGCAGATCGATGTAGGAGCGCAGCCGCGTCCACCGCTGGCGCTCGGGGTGCGTCTGTCCAGGCAAGGGTTCACCAAGGCCTCAACATGCATCACGAGCAACATGTCGAACATGAGCAACAGGAACGCCGTTTCCAGGCTCAACGTGCAGTATTGGACAATTTCGACCTAGAGTGGTCGCCAAGTGACCGGGCGGAGCTCGGCGAAGCGGTGTGGACCACGCGTGGAGCAGAGGTGACCAGGGTCGAAGTTCCAGCGAGCAGCACGAGGGGCCGGGCCCGTCATGGCGTGGCCCTCGCATGCCTGATCGCGTTCCTCGCGGTGATCGCTGCGTGCTCGCTCAGCGGCAACCAAACCGTGACTGCCGGTGGCCAGATGGTGGGCGAAGCAGTCGGCGTCGTCGAGGCCACGACCACCGAGTCCACGACCACCGAGTCCACGTCCACGACCAAGGCCCCGAAGCCGATCCTGTACGGGG
>JAHFUU010000007.1 GCA_023264915.1 Microthrixaceae bacterium
ATCGTTCTCGCCGGCATGAACGCCGGCACGGGGATCCTGCTCGCGCGCGTCCTTGGCCCGGCGGGCCGCGGAACCCTCCAGGCAGTTCAGCTCTGGGGCCTGCTGCTCGGGCTGGTGGCTGCCCTGGGGGTGCCCGAATCCGTCGTGTACTTCATCGCCAAGCGACGCGACGACGCCGCTGCGGTCACCACGACGGCCATGGCGGTCGGCCTTGCCAGCTCGCTGGTGTTCCTGGCCGGCGGGTGGTTCGTCGTGCCGGTGCTCCTCGGCGGCCAGTCAGAGGAGGTGAAGCAGCTCGCCAGATGGTTCCTGCTGATCATCCCCGTGTACGTGATCGTGTGGATGGCCGCCTCGGCGCTTCGCGGACTCAGCTCGTTCGGCCGTTGGAACATGCTGCGGTTGAGCCCGGCGATGCTGTGGCTGGTGGCGGTGACCACCGCGTGGTTGACCGGCCACTTCACCGTCAGCTTCCTCGCTGCGGGGTTCGTCGCCGCGTACTGCGCGCAGATGGTGATCAACCTCACCGTGCTGTTCACATCGACATCGGGCCCCTACCGGGTCGAGGCCGACCGGTTCGCGCCGTTGTTGCGCTTCGGCATACCGGCTGCCCTCGGCTCGGTCCCCCAGCTGCTGAACCTCCAGCTCGACCAGCTGTTGCTCGCCGCGTTCGTGCCCGTCGAGGACCTCGGGCTCTACGTGGCAGGGGTGGCCTGGGCGGGGGCGCTCGCTCCCCTCCTGCACGCCCTCGGTTCTGTCCTGTTCCCCCGGGTGGCCGGCGAGGCCTCCGATGAGGAGCGGATGCGCATCGTGACCAAGGGGATCCGGCTCGCTGTCGTCCTGGCTTGCGCTTCGGTGCTGATCTTGCTCGTGGTCACCCGGCCTGGGATTCGCATCGTCTTCGGTGAGCAGTTCGATGCGGCTGTCGGCCCGGCGATGGTGCTGGTGGTCGCGGCGGGCGTACTGGCGGTCGCGAACGTGTTCCAGGAAGGGACGCGAGGGCTGGGGCGCCCGGCCGAGGTGCTCTGGTCCGAGTTGTCCGGTCTCGGCGCGACCGTCGTGTTGCTCGCGGTGCTGCTCCCGCGATTCGGCATCCTCGGTGCGGCCTTCGCGTCCTTGGGGGGTTACCTGGTCACCGTGATCGTGCTCGTCGTGAGGCTGCGACGCATCGCCGGCAGGCCCATCGCTGCTGACCTGACACCGCGACCATCTGATCTGCAGACCTTGATGCACGCCGTCTCTGGATCCCTGCGCCGGCGTGGAGGCACGGGCCCTCAGGACAGCTGAACGGCGGCCGTCGCCATGCGTTCCGGTGACAGGCGGGTCGCCTTGGGCCATAGGCCGGGCCCGTCAGGCCGGACCTGTGCCCGAGCTCGCCGGTGAGCTCGTCACCACGCCGTCGGCGTCGAGGCTGTCTGGGTTGTCGGCTGCCGGGGGGGCTCCGTGTGCCCGATGCGCGACGGGGGACTCACCGACGACCCCGCCGGGGACCCCGTTGTCGGGCCGCGGTTCGCGAGTGGCACGCCTGGTCCAAGCACCGATGCTGGGGCGGGCCGTGCGCGAGCTGTAGGAGTAGCCGTACCTGGATGTGTAGGGCGACTGCCCCGCAGCGGTGTTCATGACGGTGCCGATGAGCGGGGCCTCGACCTGGCGCAACAGCTCGAAGGCGCGGTGCGTCTCGCTCTTGGTGGTGGCGCCAGCGGTGATGACCATGATGACCGCATCCATGAGGTCTGAAACGACCAGGGCATCTGAGACAGGCAGCACGGGAGGCGTGTCGAGCACGACTATGTCCGCCGCATCCTTGAGCGACGCGATCAGCTCGCCTGCCCTGCGACCTGCCAACAGCTCAGAAGGGTTGGGCGGCACCGGGCCCGATGCCATGAAGCGCAGGTAGGGCACGCTCTCGACCTTCTGGAGTGCATCCTCGGGCGCTATGTCACCGAGCAGGATCGACGTGAACCCGCGATCGTTCGCCAGCCCCAGGAACTCATGGACACGGGGCCGGCGGAGGTCGCAGTCGATGAGCACGACCCGCATGCCGGCACGGGCCAGAGCGACCGCTAGGTTCGTCGAGGCGGTCGTCTTGCCGTCCTGGGCTCGAGGGCTGGTCACCTGAAGCGCCTTGATGGGCGATTCGAGACCGGCGAACTGGATCGCTGTGCGAAGTCCCCGGTAGGCCTCTGCTGTCGGCGACGACGGCTTCTCGATCGAGGCCAGGTGGGCCTCGTTCCGGTCTCGCCAGTCGGTGTAGTAGGGGATGATCGCCAGGATCGGGGAGCTGTCAGTGGCGGTCTCGAGTTCTTGGCGGTTCTTGATCGAATCGTCGAGGAAGTCGACCACGAATGCAGCCGCCACACCCAGGATCAGGCCCGCCAGGAAGCCGAGCAGCGTGTCGCGCTTGACGTTGGGGCTCGAAGGGCTGTCGGCAACCTTGGCCGGGCTCACTATCTGGGGACCGCTGGCCGCAGCGTTCTCCTGGCCGACCTGCAGGTTGGACAGCGTCTTCTCCAAGGCCTGCTTCTGGGCAGACAGCGAGTCACGCTCGGCGCGCTCGGATGCGGTGCCCAGCGATGTCGTGGTCGAGCCGGGAACCTTGGCTCCCGGGAAGGGCGCGACGGTCGTGGAGGTCGAAGCCGTTGCCTGGGAATCCAAAGCAGCGAGCCGGCCGTCGATGTCGTTGATCTTGGTCTGGGTGGCCTGCGCGGTCGCCGCGTAGTCATCGACCGTGCTCTTGCGGCGTGTCTCGATGTAAGCCTCGGCGAACCGGTTCGCGGTGTCTGCCGCCTTCTGGGCGTCGGTGTTCGAAGCGGTGATCTGCATCACGCTTCCGCGCGCTGTTGCCGAAGCGGGTGCTTGAGCCTTGTAGCCCAGCTTGTCCTGAGCAGCTGCCTTGACAGCATCGCCCTCGTAGAACTGAAGCTCGATCTCGGCAAGAAGATCGCTGTTGATGCGCTGGGTGTTGTTCGGGTCCACAGCTGGGGAGGGTCGTTGGATCAACACCTTCGCCGTCGACGTGTAGACCGGGGTGCGGAGGATCGAGAACAACAGCGCCAGCGCGCCGATGGCGAGCATCGTTCCGAGCACGACCCACTTGCGTTGGCGGAGAACTCTGATGTACTCGCGAAGGTCGATGTCCGAAGAGCTCAGCGGGCCAGCCATGAGTAAGTAGATGGTAGTGCGCGGCGGCCCGCAGGCGAAGACAGCGCGCCGGCGGTTCCGGGCCGGCCCGAAGGCCCGTTACACTGCCGGCCCGCAGCCCCGCGAGATGCCAGCCCGTGGCCTCGGGGCTCTACCCGACCCCGCCGATTCCTCGGTGTCCTCGACCCTTCCGGACATATGAGCACGTCGACAAACAACATCGAGACGGGCCCGAACCACACCGACATCGAAGTCGCGCACCCTCCCAGGCGCGTGCTCGTGGTCGGATCACAGCTCGACGCGGTGGGCGGCATCGCCCGCTACTTGAACGCCCTGGTCGATGCCCTGGATGGGGTCTCGAGGGTCAGGGTCGTCGACCTGAAACTCGAGCCGAACGCGGTCTCGCACGCCAGAGCGTTCGCAACCACCATGGGAAGGCTCGTGGCAACTCGACCCGACCTGCTCGTGCTGGGCCACGTCGGCTTCGGGCCGATCGGGCTTGCGTGGCGACTGCTCGGAGGGCGGTACGCGGTCATGGTTTACGGCATCGACGTCTGGGGCCCCCGCACGCGGCTGATCGAGGAGACCCTTCGGCACGCGACGGCCGTGTGGCCCATCTCGTCGTTCACCGAGGTCGAGGTCCTTCGTGCCAGGCCCGGAGCGCGGACCTGTGAGCCCCTGGGTGGCTGCATCGCCGACAGCTTCTTCGTGGACCACAGGCCCGTCGACGGACCCAAGCGAGTCGTCACCGTGGCAAGCTTGCACGATCTCACCTACAAGGGCACCGACACCCTCGTCGACGCAGTGAAGCGCCTGAGCACCAAGCATCGAGTCGAGCTCCGCGTCATCGGGTCTGGCCCCGGCACGCCCGATCTGCAACGGTACGTCCGCGACCGGCACGCCGAGGATTGCGTCACGCTGATCGGACGCGTCGACGAGGAGAGGCTCATCACCGAGTACAGCCACGCGGACGCGATCGTGCTGCTGTCGCGCTTCCGTCGCGGCCCGGATCCCCAGGGCGAGGGCCTCGGACTGGTGGTCCTGGAGGCTGCCGCTTCGGGCGTCCCGGCAGTGGTCAGCTGCGAGGGCGGATCGGTGGACACCGTCATCGACGGCAGGACCGGCTTCATGGTTCCCCAAGCGGACGTGGACGCTCTCACCGAGAAGCTCGACCTGTTGTTGACCGACGGCGAGCTTGCACAATCGATGGGCATCGCGGCCCGGCAGTTCGCTGCGAGCCGACACTCGATGGGTGCCTTCGGCGAGCGGGTATCGGTGGCCCTCCAGCAGGCTTGTCGTTGAGGAGACGAGGGGTGAAGGGGACGAGGGGAAGATGTGCGGCATAGTCGGGGCGCTTTGCACGCATCGGGCCGACCTGCGGGCCGAGATCGAGACCTTGAACATCCAGCAGGCCCACCGGGGACCAGACAACAGCGCAGTTGCCGACGAGGGCATCTGCTGGCTTGGCAACACCCGGCTCTCGATCCAGGACCCATCGGATGCGGGCAACCAACCCTTCGTCGACCCCGAGGGCCGCTACGTCACGGTGTTCAACGGTGAGGTCTACAACTTCTCGACCCTGATCGCAGACCACGATCTCAAGGTCAGGACCGGATGTGACACCGAGACCATCTCGTTGCTGTGGTCACTCCATGGGCCTGCGTGCCTTCCCCTTCTGCGCGGGATGTATGCGATCGCTGTGTTCGACAGGGTCGAGCAACGGCTCTACCTGGCCCGTGACCCGTTCGGGATCAAACCGCTGTTCTGGCGGCGCCAGCCTGACCGCATCGTCTTCGCATCCGAGGTCAAGCCCCTCTGGCGCCTTGACCGATCGCTCCCACTCTCGACAGAGGCGCTCGAGTCCTTCCTCCACTTCGGTGCTGTCGCGGCCGGGTCGTCACCTTTCACCGGGATCGAAGCGGTGAAGCCCGGTACCTGCGTCAGCTTCGGCCCCTGCCTCGACGAACGCTTCGAGGGTCACGTCGAGCAGCTCGCCAACCCGGTCACCGATGGCGCCGCGGACCATCTCGCACCGATGGGGCCACTCGCGGCGGCACTGTTCGACTCGGTGCAGCACCATCTGGTGTCCGATGTGCCGACCGCCCTGTTGCTCTCGGCTGGTGTCGACTCCTCGGCCATCGCCTTCGCCGCGTCACGGCTCGGCGAGCCACTGCTGTGCCTCACCGTGACCGGTGCTCTGGGACAGGACGAGACCGCGCAGGCGAGGGCGACCGTCGCAGAGCTGGGCCACACCCATGAGACGGTGCCGACGGTGCTCGATGGCAGCTCGCTGAGCCGGTTCTTCGAGGCGATGCAGCAGCCGACCGTGGACGGGCTCAACACGTTCCTCGTGTGCCGTGCCGTAGCCGCCAGCGGCTTCAAGGTCGCGCTGTCAGGGCTCGGTGGCGACGAGGCTCTCGGGGGGTACTCCACGGCCCGCCAGGCACAGCTCGCGCCCCTGCTCGCGCTGACCGATCGCCTGCCGCCAGGTGCACGGTCCGCCATGGTGAGATTCCTCAGGGAACGTGTCCCTCGCCTCGGATCGACCAAGGCGCTCAGGTTGCTGGGGCCACAGGGCCCACGAACCGCAACCGGTCTCATCGAGCTCCAGAGGGAGCTGTTCCCACCATCGACCATCAGGAACCTCGGCATCCCGGCCCACTCCGACCCGCCGGCTCATCCCGGCATCCAGCATGGGATCCTCGACAAGATCACGGCCGCCGAGGTCCGAACGTACCTGCAACCGATGCTCCTACCTGATGCTGACGCCTTCTCCTCGGCGTCGTCGGTCGAGCTTCGCGTCCCGTTCGTGGATCGCAACTTCTTCGCAGCCGCCTCGACACGCCGCCACCTGCGCGGCAAGCGCGAGCTGGTCCGCCAGCTGGGTGATCGCTACATGGCACTGCTGGCGAGCCGGCCCAAGACCGGCTTCTCGGTTCCCATGCAGATCTGGATGGCCGACGGCGTGCTCGCTGATCAGGTTCGCGAGGCGCAGGCATCTGACGCACCCGTCTGGTCCCACCTGGATCGAGGCCTCGGGCTCGATCTGTTGCGGCGGCCATCCAGCCGTTGGTCTGATCGCTGGGCCCTTGCTGCCCTGGACGGATGGCTTCGAAGCCTGTGACCGACCTCCCCCACCCACGCCCGGCACGAGTTGCGGTGAACGCCGTGGGCGCTGTCATGGGGGGCGCCGCCCGCCACCTCGGACCGTTCCTCGGGGCCGTGACCGAGATCCGGCCCTCATGGACGATCCACGTCTGGACCACCGCCGGCGCGGGTGGCTCCGGCCTGCCCCCAGGCGTGCAGTCGCACGAGGTGCCGCAGCTGTCGCGAGCACGGCGGCTCATGTGGGAGAACACCACGCTCACCCACGCCATCGCTGAGGTGCGGGCCGACGCCTTGTTGAACCTCACCAACTCAGGCCCCCTGCGCGCCCCGATCCCGTCACTGCTCTATGAGCGCAACCCGTTGTGGTTCGACCCTCGTTGGGTCGACCGCATGACCGGCCGCGATCGGGCAGAGGCCCGGGCCCGGCGAGCACTCGCCTATGCCCAGGCGCGCTCGGCAGCCTGCGTGCTGGTTCCGTCGAGCGCCATGGCAGAGCTCCTGTGGCACTGGCCCTGGTGGCCGCGCTCCACGACGATCCGTGTGGTGCCCCACGCTGTGGATGCCTCGCGGTTCGCGTTCAGCCCCGCCCCCTGGCCGCCGCCGGCGGATCGACCTCTCCGCCTGCTCTGTGTGAGCCATGCGTCTCGCCACAAGGACCAGGCGCTGCTGGTCGAGCTGGCCGAGCGATTCAAGCGGAGGGGAACGCCGGTCGAGGTGTGGCTCACCATCGACCGCGACGACGACCCCGCGTATTTCGACGAGCTCCACAGGTCAGCACGCAGCCTCGCCGTGCAGGACCAGGTCCTCTTCCTGGGCCGGGTCCCTGACCCCGAGTCGCTCTACTCCCGTGCAGACCTGGTGATCTCGTCCTCGATCACCGAGTCGTTCGGCTTCCCCATGGTCGAGGCCATGGCCGCCGGCAGGCCGGTGGTGGCCTCTGACATCCCTGCCAGCCGCGAGCTGGCCGGTGCGGTTGCCTCCTTCTTCTGTCCGGGTGACGCCTCCGACGCGCTCCGCGTGATCGACCAGATGCTCGACACGCCCGGCGACGTGATCGACGAGCGGACCCGGCGGGGCCGGGCAAGGATCGAGCGACTCTCGTGGCATGGCAACGCAGCGGCGGTCATCTCCGCGATCGAGGACAGCTTCGGGTGACAGGTGCCGTTCCTATAATCCCCACCATGCTGAGGCACCTCGCAGAGCAGGCCACTCACCGGCTGGTGTTCCGCCGGCGGCTCCCTGACGAGTTCGGTGCGTTGACCATGTTCACCTCTACCGAGGGGGGCCTGAGGTACCTCGCCCGATCCAGCCGCGCGTTCGATCCCGTGCTCTATGACGAGGTCCGCACCTATGTCCGGCCGGGGGATGTCGTCTGGGACATCGGCGCCAACGTCGGCCTGTTCACCCTGACCGCCGCGTCTCGCTCAGGGCCGGCGGGCCGGGTCCTGGCCATCGAGCCCGACCCCTGGCTGGCTGGCCTGGTCCGGCGCTCGGCCCGTGCCAACGCAAGAGCTGCCCGCCCGATCGCCCCCGTCGAGGTTCTCCCCGTGGCGATCTCGGACGAGACCGGGGTCGCCGAGCTCTGCCTCGCCAAGCGCAACCGTTCCACCAACTACCTGGCCGGCTACGGGACCACCCAGACCGGAGGCGAGCGCGGGCGCATCCTCGTGCCCACGTTCACCATCGACGGGTTGCTCGACCATTTCCCGGCACCCAACGTCCTCAAGATCGACGTCGAAGGGGCAGAGGTCCCCGCGCTCCGCGGCGCTGCCAAGGTGCTCCAGCAACGCCCCGTCGTGATCTGCGAGGTTGCGCTTGCGAACGCGACCGCCGTCGACGAGATCCTCGCCCCTTTGGGTTACCGCTACCTCGACGCCGAGGGCGGCACCGGCAGTTCCGACCGCCCGATCGCCGACAACGCCATAGCGCTGCCTCCAGGCTTCGAGTAGAGCCCGTCGCCCGCGCCGACCTGCGCCGCGACCCGCCGATGCAAGGCGGGCGGACAGGACCAACCCGAGGAGCTGCTGTCAGCCCCGTGGGTCTCCTGGCTTGCTGGGCCTTGCGCGCTGGGCGGCGTACCGGGCCGCGTGCCGGGGGGGTCCAGGCCTGCTTGCCGCGGGCTCGACGGGGGCGCGAGGGCCTCCCTTGCGGTCTCTGGTGACCCAGACCATCAGCGGGTAGAGCACCATCGCATAGGGCAGGATCAGCACGACCGACAAGATGCCGCTCTCGGTCGACAACACGACCTGGAGGCTCACGATCGACGCACAGATGACGGTCGGAGCCGACACGGACCGGAAGATCCTCTGCAACAGCCGGTCATACATCCCGACGAGGAGGCCGACCACGACGAGAGGCAGGTAACCACCCGCGACCATCGCCTCGACAGGGAACGGCGTGTTGACCGAGGTCTCGAAATCAGAGCTGGCGATGAGCTCGTACCGGCGGCCGAACTCGTTGGCGAACCCGAAGGTCGGCTTGTCAGGTGCCAGCGCCCGAGGGATCAACAGCGACGGCAGCTGGGTGTAGGGCTCATAGCCGTAGTAGGGGTAGCGATCCGGGACCCATGTGGCCACGTAGCCGAGGAGGTCGGAGTTGGCAAAGCGCCAGGCCGAGTTCTCGAGCGGCTCCTCCTGGGTGCCACTGAAACCCTCGTTCGCATACTCGATCCAGTTCGCCCCGACGTCGGCGGTGGAGTCAGAGACATCGCCAGCCCTGATCCCGTTGCGCAGCTCGCCCTCGCCGACGTTGACGAACACCAGGGCGGCGAGCGCGCCGAGCACCAGGATCCACGGGATCCTTCGGCGGGTGGCGATCCACAGCGCCAGCACCACAAGGCCTGGCGAGGCCGCCTGGTAGAGCCTGGTGTCGCCGATCGTCAAGAGCGCGTAGCCCGCCGGGACCGCCACGACCACGAGCTTGTGCCACACGCGAAGCTCGCCCCTGAGCCACTTGTACACCAGGACCAGCCAAGCGGCGAAGGTGATCTGATGAAGGAGCTCGGTCAGCGTGCCGAGTGACCCGGCGACACCGGTTCGCGTGACACCGAGTGACACGACCATCGCCGACACCATCACGACATAGGCGCGCGTGACAGCCCCCCGGCCCAGCGACATCGAAGCGACGTCCCGACCCGACCTGGCAGGGTCTCGTGTGCGCGCGCGGCTCGGCCACCGGAGAAGGAAGCCCATGACCAGGCCGCCGAACACCAGCACAGCAAGGAAGATCGACAGTGCGCGGAAGCCGACCGTCCGCATCTCGGGCGGGAAGGTCGCCTCATAGAACCGGCTCGGCTTGGCGAAGAACACCGAGACGTACACGTAGACCCCCTCGACGAAGCAGTAGAGGTGAAGGAACGGGAAGCCGTCGACCTTCTTGAGGGGACGGAAGATGAAGGGCAGGCAGACGATGACCAGCGCGAGCAAGCCCCATGCGCGCGCGGCGGGCTCGAGGTCGGAGTAGTTCCGGATCGCGAGCATGATCGTGAGCATCACGACGACACCCTGGTTGGCCGTCTGCCAACGCGGCCACATCACGGCGGTCACCAGCGCCCACGCTGCCGCCAAGGCAACCAAGCTCGGGATCTCACCATCGGGGACGGCAACAGCCAACCCGACGGTGGTGGCGACCAGCACGAGGAAGTAGGTGTTGCGGAGGTGGTGCGCCTGGGACGACCCCCGTTGTTGCGGTGGCGCTGTCGCTCGCGCTGCTGACCCGCGCGTGCGTGACACCGTCGAGCGAGCCGCCCGGCCCTGCCCGGGAACGAGGCGCACCGAGGGGCGCTGCTCGACAGCATCGGTGGCGCCCCAGCCGGGGATCTCGAAGGTCACCGCTGTTGCCCTTCCCGGACCTGGCGCAGCCGCTCTTCCTTGAGATCGGTGCACATCTCCTGCCACGCCTCGAACAGGGCCCGGCGGAACCCGGCGTTGCCGTCGAGGAACCCCGCGAACACCACGAAGATCTGGACGAAGCGCAACGCAGGGCGCAATCCCGGTGGGAGCCGGTCCCAAAGGTGCTGGCGCAGGAACCGCTTGCGCAACGACGGGTCGGCGCGAGCCTCGGCACTTGTCACCCGGTGCTCTCGGCCTGTTGCCACGCGCGCCTCGGCCTCGAAGGTCGAGTACCGGTTGTGCTTGTCGATGTAGCTCTCCCAGGAATCCGCGTCGCCATGCTCGAGCCAGCCGTCGACACCCCCGATACGAGCCGTCCCGGGCAGGGCAAGGTGCTCGTTCACGTCGCGACCCTCATAGCGCGGTCCCCGCGCCGGCATCAGCCGGGTCAGCGTCGTATGACCGAAGCCTCCATGGCGGAGGATCCTGCCCGCGAACCTCCTCCGGAGCTTGACCTGGTAGACGTCGGCATCGCGGCCGAGAGCCGGCAACAGCTCCTTGAGGCTGGCCGCAAGTCCGTCACTCACCCACTCGTCGGCATCGATCGACAGGACCCACACGTCACCGAAACGGTCCGCGATCTCATCCAGGGCCCAGTTGCGTTGCGCGGGGAACGACTCGAACGGGTGCACGACCACCGTCGCCCCGGCCCCCGCCGCGATCTCAGCTGTCGAGTCGGTGCTCTCCGAATCGGCCACGAAGACGGCCTCTGCAACCCCGTCCAGAGAGCAGACCGCCCGCTGGATGTTGCGCTCCTCGTTTCGGGTGAGGATGCAGCCGACCAGCCTGGGGCTGCGGAGGGGCGGGGTGCCTTCGGCGACGCCGGCACCACGGGACGCGATCACCGGGTCCACGTTAGTCAGCAGTGGTCAGGGTCAGCCGCACCGGAGCCGAGTGCCGACAGCGCATCGAGGGCCGTCCGGGTCGACGCGATCGCCTCCGCGGTCGGTGCGCTCCTGCCGTTGATCCGCGCCAGCATCTCGATCGCCTCAGCCACATGTCCCTTGTCCGGTGGCCGGTAGGTGGTGCGGGCCCCGTCGAGGGTGACCTCTCGGAAGTCGTCGATCGTCGCTGCGCGGCCCCTGCCCAGGACCTCGATCCTCTCCTTGGCGACCGAGGCCGGGCCGCCGGCCGCGTAGGTGATCGCAGCAACAGAGCCGTTCGGGTACCGGAGAAGGAGCCCGAGGTCATCGGCCAGGGCGCTCTCGGCACCAGGTCGAGCACCCGCGACCGCGCCCACGTCGACGGCCACCTCCCCGACGATGGCCGAGCACGTGTCGATGAAGTGGCACACCTCACCGAGCAGCCGTCCCCCCTGCCGCCGATCGTTGTACCAGTGCGTACCCGGCAGGGAGCCCGCGTTCACCCGATAGGTGATCACCAACGGTGACCCCGTCGGACCGAACCAGTCGCGCACCTCGCGGACCGGACCGGACCAGCGCCGGTTGAACCCGACGAACAGCACGCCGCCACCGGAGTCTGCGGCCGCCTCGACGATCGCGAGCTCGTCGAGGCTGAGTGCCAGCGGCTTCTCGCAGAAGACGTGCTTGCCCGCGCGGAGAGCGCGGGCCGTGAGCTCGGCATGCAGGTCGTGCGGCGTGGCCACGACGACGACGTCGACGTCGGGATCCTCGATGACCGCGTCGGGACCCGACACGGCTCGCGCGAAGCCAGCTCGGTCAGCCAGGTGGCGGGCGGACAGACCCGATGCCGACGTGACAGAGACCATCTTGTCAAAGCCCGCCCGTTGCATCGAAGGCAGCAGCACGGAGGTCACGAAGGCGCCGGCACCGATGACCCCGAGACCCGGCGACGTCGACCGGCTGGGCCTCGACACGGGGATCGGCCGTTCAGGTCGCTCCTCGCTCCCGCGTGCCGGATAGGCCAGCTGCACGCCGACCACATGCTCGCCCCGCGACTCGATCAGCTCATAGGCGGCTGGCGCCTCGGACATGTCGAAGGTGTGGGTGACCAGGTCGCCGACCTCCAGCTTGCCGCGCGCGAGCAGGTCAATAACCGTCTCGATGTTGCGACCCTCGGTGAAGCGAACCAGGCCCGGGGGGCAGTCGATGGCCCAGTCCTCATATGTCCGCTCATACCGCCCAGGGCCATAGGAACGGGCAAAGCGCACCGACAGCTCACGCTCGTAGTACGGGCGCCGGTCCAAGTCGAGCCCGACGTCTCCGACCACTACGACCGGAGCACGGTCACGGCACAGGTCCGGGACTCGCCTCATCACCTTCGAGGATGATCCGGCCGCCGCGACGATCACCGCGTCCGCTCCGCGCTCGCGCGTCCAGAAGCGGACAGCCCGCGTGGTCTGCTCGCCCTCCTCGACCGATGCCTGCACCCCGCAGGATCTGGCCAACTCGACCGCCGCAGGGTCGATGTCGATCCCATGCACGTCGGCGCCGCTGGCTCGGGCGAGCCGCAACGCCAGCTGGCCGACTAGGCCGAGCCCGACCACCACCACCTTGTGGCCCGCGGACATATCTGCGAGCCGCAAGCCGTGAAGCGCTATCGAGGCGATGGTCGCCAGCGCCGCTTCTTGCGCACTGACCCCGTCGGGAACCGGAACGCACAACAAGCCGGGCACCGCCTGATACTCGGCGTGGCAGGCCTTGCCGGCACCACCGGTTGCCACGAGCTGCCCGGGTGAGACTCCGGCGACGGCTTCGCCCACCTGGATCACCAACCCACAGCCCGAGTAGCCCAATGGCATGTCCTGGTCGAGGCGCGTTCGGACCGTGGACGCGGTTGCGCGCAAGCCATCGGAACGGGCCTTGTCGAGGACCTGGCGGACAAGATCAGGGCGTGCGCGGGCCTTGTCGAGCAGGCTGGACCTGGCCAGGGCCGTGACAGCCCTCTCGGTGCCCGGCGAGATGGTCGTGACCGCCGAGCGCACGAGCACCTCTGTGGGCCCGATGACTGGTCGAGGAACCTCCATGACCCGTACGGGTCCACCGCTCACGGCTTGCACGACCTGCTTCACGCTGCGCGACCCATCGATCATCCCTCCGGTCTCTGGCCGGATCGTATTCGGCGCAAAGGCTCGACCTGCCCTTCAGGTGGTCTCACCGGCGTCGCATGACCACGATCGTCGTGGGAACCACGCGCGCGGCCAGCCCGCTCCCTGCAAGGGCCAGCGGCTCGATCCGCTCGATTGCCAGCTCAGAGTCCCGGGCGGCCTCCATCCAGGCGACGCGGTTGCCCCCAGGCCGTGCCCTCACGTACGAGCGGCTCCTCAACCGTTCAGATCGCGCCAACACGCCCGCCGTCGCACCCAGGGACCCGAACACGTCCTCGACCCGCCTCAGCACCGAGGCCTCGTTGGGCACGGTCAGCACCAGAGCCCCGCCCGGTCGGACCAGGCGAGCCATGGCCCTGATCGCCTCATCTGGCCGATCGAGGTACTCGAGCAAGGCCACGGCCATCACCACGTCGAAGGACCCCGCCGACGAGCTGTTGGCCCCTATGCAGTCAAGGGTTCCCGCGACCCGGGTGATCCTGTCGGGGTCGGGCTCACCCAGCGGCTCGACGAGGGCGACGACACGGCTGGCCAGCGCCACCCCTGACTCGATCATCGGGACCGACGGGTCCAGGCACACGACCCGGGCAGCGCTGATGGACGCGACCGTGGAGAACACCCCAGGGCCTCCGCCAACGTCGAGGACCCTGGCCTCGTTGGCGAGAGCGCAGACCTCTTTCACGATCGGCCCGAGCACTCTCAACCGCTCCTTGAACGAGGGCCTGTCCTCGTAGCGGCGGACCCACCCGAGGGCCACCTCGTCGAAGTGCTCCATCGTCGCGGGCAGCTCTGGCCTCCAAGGCCGGTCGGCGGCAGGCCCCACGATCCGGGCTCGTCCAGCGATGACCGGTGAGATGCCGAGCAGCCGAGCCTCCTCGCTGATGCCCTCGTCGAAGGGACGGGGATCGAAGCCAAGGTCATGTCGGGCATCGTCGATCTCGAATGCCTTGTCCTCGGCCAGGCGCTCGATCTGCTCGACCTTCAACCGCGGGTTGGGCACGATCCTCTCATAGAGGCCGACCCCTGCAATGGTCGGGCCCAAAGGGATGGAGAGCATCGCTGGCCTTTGGCCGACGGCTCTGCTCGCCTGCTCGATCAGGCCCCGGAAGGTGATCGGTTCAGGGCCCGCGAGCTCATAGCAGCGCCGAACGGTCGCGGGTGATTCGAGCGCGTCCACGATCGCAACTGCGAGGTCATCCACGTGGACCGGTTGCTGGAGCCGGTCACCCCCGCCTGGCACGGGAACAACCGGGGCGCGACGCAGCAAGGCCAGCAACCGTTCGAGGTTCCTGTCACCGGGCGCGCCGTAGATCATCGTCGGCCGGATGACCGTGAACGACAGGGCGCTCGACGTCACCACTTGCTCACCGGCCAGCCTGCGCGGCTTGGATGGGGCATCCAGGGTCGTGAAGATGGCAGTGCTCGAGATGTACACGCCTCGATCGAGACCCGATTCGGCAGCCGCCGCGACAATGCCCTCCGCGTAGCCAGCACCGAGCGACACGAGGTTCACCAGCAGCTCCGCCCTGGCATCGGTGAACGCATCGTCGATCTGTCCCGGCTCGTCGAAGTCACAACCCAGGGAGCGCGCGCCAGCAGCCTCGACGATCGACGCCGCCCTTGCTGTTCGAGCTGTCGCTACCACCTCATAGCCCCGGTCGACCAGCTCGGGGATCACATGTCGGCCCAGGAACCCGCTGCCCCCGGTGACGAGCACGGCGGTCATCTCACACCAGCAAGCCTGTCGCGCGCCTCGGCCACACCGGCCAGAGCCAGCACGGTGGTACCCCGGGCCACGGACCAGCTCGCGCAGGTCAGCTCACCGGTGGCGGGATCATAGGAGAACGGCTCGTACCCGTAGGGACAAAGGAGCTTGCCAAGGGTCTCGGGATCGTTGGCCTCGACGATGAGGGCGGGCCGGCACCGTCGGATCGTCGCGGCGGCACCCTCGATGACCTGTGGCTCGAAGCCCTCGACGTCCACCTTCATAACAGAGACGTCGTCGATCTCCGCCAGCTCCTGGTCGAGGGTGACCACCTCCACATCCTCGACGGTTCCCGGCGAGCGCCCCTCACCCGGCCCGATGACATGGTTGGTGGTGTCGAGCCCGGTCGTGAAACTCACCCGACCCGGCACATCGCCCACTGCCGCCCTCTTCGTCTTGACCCTGAAGGCCAGGCCGTTCCCGTCGATGTTCTCGCGCAGGCGACCGAAGGCGACCGTTCCCGGCTCGTAGGCCATCACGCGGACCGCTGGCCTCGATGCTGCCAGAAGTGTGTACACGCCGACGTTGGCTCCCACATCCACGAACACATCGCCGGCGCGAAGGTAATCGAGGGTGAACTGCATCTGGTCGGGCTCCGGCAGACCGCAGTAGCAGACACCCGAGGCTGCCGTGCTGTGAGGATGGCAGCGCAGGCGGAGCCCACCCGGCATCGATATCCAGACGGGCCGCCGGATCACACGCTGCCATGCCTGCCACCAGGCGAGCCGGCACAGGGCCTTGCACTGGGCCTTCCTGCCCCGGGCGCGGTTCTCGGGGTGGCTCCACACGGCGCGGACCACCTGCCGCACCCCGGCAACGGGCCTGGCGCAGCCGTCGCCGCCCTGGTGCCGCCGGCCGCGCCCGGTGCCCACCACCTCGGCCAGACGCTCGCGATACCTCCTGGCGAGCTCCGCGCGGTCAAAGCTCAGCTGGACGAACCGGCGGCCCTCGTCACCCATGCGAAGCCGCAGCTGCGGCGAGCCGGCCAGCTCATCTATCGCTGCCGCTATCGCGTCCACGTCCTCGGGCTCGACGACCACAGCACCAGCGTCGCGGAGGATCCTGGCAGGCTCGCCACGTACCGAGCCGAGAACTGCTTTGCCCGCACCCAGGTACTCGAAGATCTTGGACGGGATGAACGTCGAGAACAGCGACACGTCACGTAGCGGGACGAGGCAGATGTCGGCTGCCGCGAGGAGCCCGGGCACCTGGTCACGCGGGGCTCCGCCCATCGTGACGACCCTGTTCAGGTGCAGCTCGCGGATCCGTGCCAGCAGCTCGGCCTTCGCGGCCCCCTCCCCCACAAATGCAAACCGGACATCTTCTCGGGCCACTCTGGCCGCGGCGTCAGCGATCGCCGTCAGGCCGTGTGAGATGCCGTGCGCACCGATGTACAGGACGAGCACCTCGCCACCAGGTGCACCGAGCTGGCGGCGAGCCGCCTCGCGCCCGCTGGCGCTGATCCGGCTCGGGTCGAAGCGATCCAGATCGACCCCGTTCGGGATGGTCGTGATCTTGGACTCCGGCACGCCCCG
>JAHFUU010000252.1 GCA_023264915.1 Microthrixaceae bacterium
GGCGGACCGCACCAGACCGAGACCTTGCGCGCGGCCAGCGCGAACAGGTGGATGTGGTGGTCATGCAATCCAGGCAACAGCGCGGCACCGCGCCCGGCGATCCGTGTTGCTACAGGAGGTGCTCTTCGGGCAGTGACCTCACATGGACCGACCTCCTTCACCCCCCCGTCACCCGTCCAGACCGACAGCCCGGGCCGGCCCTCAACCGCTACATCCTCGATCACAAGGTCGTTCACATCGATGAAGCCTCAGCACAGGGCGAGCTCAGAGCGGTGCTCGATCACACGGGCGCGGTCGGGCTCTCTTGGGCTCTTCAGCAGAGCCCGATGTTGGAGGCGAGCTTCGCGCGGTGCTGTGGGGCCGAGCCGAGCTCGAGCTCGAGAGCTTTGGCGCGGCGGAAGTAGAGCTGAAGGTCATAGTCGAGGTCGACGCCGATTCCCCCGTGGATCTGCTGCGCGCCGAAGGCAACACGCTGGCAGGCATCTGAGACCCAGGCCTTGGCTACCGCGACCTCATGCTCGGCCAAGGGATCAAGCGTGAGAGCCCATGCTGCCCGGTATGCGACCAGCCGCGCGCCTTCGAGATCGATGAGCATGTCGGCAAGTCGGTGCTGCACCGCCTGGAACGCTCCCAGAGGCTGCCCGAACTGGACGCGGGCGCGTGCGTGTTCGGCGGCCATCTCGACCGCACGCTCCATCACGCCGACCAGCTCGCAGGTGCGAAGAGCGGTGGCCCGCGCCAACGCGGGGCCGATCAGCCGACCAGACTTGCCGACGAGCTCGCCGTGCGCACCTTCAAGGTGCAGCTCGAAGAGCCGGTCGTTGGACATGGCCTCGAGCCGCGTCCAACGGACCCCTCCCTGGGAGGGATCGACCAGCACCACCGATGGTCCCGCCACGACCAGGATCGCGCCCGCGCCTTGGATGTCATAGGCGAAGGGAACCGTCCCGCTCACCTTCGCACCCGAATCTGAGATCTCGGCAACCAAAGCATCCGGAGGCACATCTGCCACAGCTGTCCCGATCAGCGTGATGCCCTCGGCAACACCGGCGGGCAGCTGACCAGCCTCTGCCAGCGTCATGCCGGCGAGGACGACGGTCGAGAAGATCGGTGTCGGGCACACCGCACGCCCGAGCTCCCCGAAGATCACTGCAAGATCTGTCACGTCCCCGCCGCCGCCGGGCAAGGCGAGGCCGGCCCAGCCCATCTCTGCCATCTCGGCCCACATCTCAGGCGAGTAGCCGAGCGCTCCATCTTCGAGGTCCCTGACCACCGCAGGGGGGCTCTTGGACTCGAGATATGCGCGCGCAACCTTCTGGAGCTGGGACTGGTCGTCGTTGAGAGCGAAGTTCAACTGCGTCTCCTGGTTCAGGGGCCTCACCTCGGTGCGGGCACCTTGATCACTTCCTGGGCATCCCGAGCCCGACGATGGCGACGATGTTGCGGTGCACCTCGTTGGCCCCGCCGCCGAAGGTCAGCAACACGTCCTGCATGAACCAGCGGGCCAGCAGCCCGCCGTCGTGGACGTTCGGACCCTTGACGAGCCCTCCGTTGCGGCCGAGCACGCGCAGGCAAGTGCCGAAGGCGCGCTGGTGGAGCTCGGTGCCGAAGATCTTGTTCATCGACGCCTCGTGGTATGGGACCGTGCCGTCGGCGAGCATCGACGCCGTTCTCAGGTTCAACAACTTCAAGACGTCCAGATCCACGGCGATGCCTGCGAGCGCATAGCGTACCCACGGCTCCTGGCACACCAGATGGCCGTCGCGGCTGTTCTGGTTGGCCCAGGCGATCGTCTCCTCCAGCACACGTTCGACCTGAGATGCAGTGGCCAGCGCCAGGCGCTCGTAGTTGAGCTGGGTCGTGATGTAGTTCCAACCCTCGTTGAGCTCGCCGACCAGCGCGTCAGCGGGAATGCGGACGTTGTCGTAGTAGGTCGTGTTGGTGTGCAGGCCTCCCATGACAGTCATGGGTGAGATCGTGATCCCGGGCGTGCGCACATCGATGATGAAGACCGAGATGCCCTTGTGCTTGGGTGCTTCGGGATCTGTCCGGGCGGCCAGCCACAGGTAGTCAGCCATGTGTGCCCCGGAGGTGAACACCTTCTGGCCGTTGATCACCCATTCGTCACCATCGCGTTCGGCTCGGGTCCGTAGCGACGCCAGATCGGATCCAGCGTCGGGCTCGGTGTAGGCGATGGCGAAATCGATCTCGCCGCGCAGTATCCCTGGCAGGTAGCGCTCCTTTTGGGCATCGGTACCGACACGCATGATGGCCGGTGCGACTGTTTGCACCGCAACGACGGGGATCGGGATACCGGTCCGGCAGATCTCCTCATAGAACAGGTACTGCTCCAGCGGCCCGTAGCCCATGCCGCCGTATTCGGCGGGCCATCCAACCCCGAGCATGCCGTCCTTGCCGAGCTGGCGAACGTACGCCTTCCACTCGGGACCACCGCCCTCGGGAGTCTGGGCGACCTCAGCTGCCAGCTCGGCGGTGAGGTGGCGATCGAGATAGCCCCGAACCTGCCCTACCAGCTCGATCTGTGGCTCTGTGAGAGCGAACTCCATCCCCGGTGCCTCCTGTTGGTTGCCGCTCAAGCGGCGCCGGCGTAGCTGATGGTGGCCGTGCCCGTGCAGTGGGGACCGAACTCCGTGTTGGCCTCGAAGTCGACCGTCACCGTTTGCCCACCGTCGTCGTCTGACTTGCCGGTGACGGTCCCTGACCTGATCAGCGCCTGTCCCGGGAACACAGGGATCTTGAGGCGAAGGTCGATCGCAACCAGGTTCCAGTCAGGGCCGCACCAGTTGGTGACATATGCAGCCATGAGACCGTTCGAGGTCAAGATGTTCAAGAAGATGTCAGGGCTGCCGGCTTGCTCGGCAAACGCCTTGTCGTGGTGCACCGGATAGAAGTCACGTGACGCCAACGCGCCGGCGACGACGAGGGTCGCGTCGACTTCCCGTACCTGAGCGGGGAGCTCTTCGCCAACTTCGATCTCGGTCCAGGGACGCGACTTGTAGTTGAGGTGCGGTCTCATCCAATCGTTGGGCATCGTCATACCTCGGCGGCGGCCGGCTGGTCTGAGTCGGCCGGCTGGTCTGTGTCGGCTGGAGCCGGCTTGTATCGCATGTAGGTGAAGCTCTGGGTCCCCAGCAACTCGTCGTCCTGGTTGGTGAAGCGGTACTCGAATGTCACGAAGTAGGCGGCTCCAAGCCTGGTCTTGTGGTCGGTCTCTGACACGTCTGCAACGCGTACGACATAGGAGACCGTGTCACCCACCCTGGCGAGCCTGTGGATCCTCTGGGACTGGCCGGTCGCCACGACCTCGGTGTAGCCATGCTCGCCCAGAGCGTCGTCGATCGGTTTGATCGGTAGGTCGGGCACGTCACGGGGCGGCCACAACGGCGCCATGCTCCAGACCTGCATCATCGCCCCCGGAGCCACGACAGCACCGAAGCGGGACTTGGCGGCCCATTCGGCATCGATGTATGCCGGGTTCTTGTCGTGCATGACCTCGACCCAGTGGCGGATCATCTGAGGTCCAACGGAGTCGACGGCTTCCAGCTTGGGAGACTCGTTGCCTACGTGTTGGCGCAGCCGATCTTCATACAGCGACCCCATGGCTTCCTCCTCCTCCTCCTGCTCTCGCCGAGGACCCACCCGAGCCCATATCACCCGGTCGCCATACTGGTCACCTGGTCGTCATGCTGGTCATCGGGGGTGCCACCAGGCTTGCTACACGACTCAGCAAATCCTAATCATCTGGTAGCAAATCATAACCATGTGTTTAGGCGCCTGCAAAGCCGGCAGGCCCGTCGGGTCAGGCGCCGTGTGGCGTGCCAGTCGGTGACATCACCGATGACGTGGTGTATGGTTCGCGGTGCGATGCTCAGGTCCCCATGGCCAGCGCAGGTGTCGACGCTCGCGGGAGGGTGGAATATGATGTCGAGACGGTTCGCCAGACTTGTGGGAGCGCCGTTGGTTGGGTTGGTAGTTTTTGGGGTCTCGGTCGCCGGCCCAGCGCCGGATGAGCCTGCCGTGGCTGCTACAAGGCCCCCCCCGTTGAGGTAGCCGTGGACGAGGAAGCCGCTGTGCCGGGCGGGTTCGATCTGCGTCTGGACAGTGGCCGCCGTGACGAAGTCGTCTCGAGGCGAACCGAGCTGTCCCGGACCTTCACAACGGTGTGGCCTGGGCTGCTTCAAACCGAGATCTACCCACGGCCCATTTTCGCACGAGACGATCACGGTGGGTTGGTTCCGGTCGATACGTCGTTGGAGCAGTCCTCAGATGGCGGGTTCCACTCAGCGGTATCTGACAGGCCGGTGTCGGTACCTTCGAGCATTGGCGGCGACGCGAAGTTCGAGTTCAAGAGCCCCGAGGGGAACTGGGTCCGGTGGGCGCCTGTGTCCTCGACAGCCTCGACAGCTCGGGTCTCGGGGTCCGAGGCGACCTATGCCGAGGTGTGGCCTGGGGTTGGCCTTTCGGTTCGCGACACCGGAACCGGCGCGAAGGAAACCTACGCTCTCGCCTCGTCCTCCTCGCCGGCGGATCTGAATGTGTCAGTGGAAGACCAGCGGCCTGGAAGGCGCCCTCGACGGCGACGGCAACGTCAAGTTGCGCGACCGCACCGGGAGTGACGTGTTCGTGATCCCTCACGGGTGGATGGCCGACTCCCGTTCGACGCTGCCCAACCCTGAGGGGTTCTCAGATGGGGTCACCTACAGCTGGACACCAGGGATGTCGGCTGGGACGGCGACGCTGGGTATCCACCTGGACAGGGCTTGGCTCGCCTCGCCTGATCGCCGATACCCGGTCATCGTCGACCCTGGGGTCTTTGACACGACCGCTTCAGGTGACAGCTTCGTGTGGGGGTTCATGGGTGGCGGCGGGACCCACGGCTCGGATCCGCAGCTGTTCACAGGCACGCTCCCCTGGTTCGGTGGGTACACCCGGACGCTGTTGAAGTTCGACTTGACCCCGATTGCCGAAGACGCCGTCATCGACGCCCAGGTCGCGTTGAACAACTTCGACTACGTCGCCTGCGAATCTCAGAACGTCAAGGCGCACCAGATCACAGGGCCCTGGGATCCAGCGACGGTGACCTGGGCCA
>JAHFUU010000253.1 GCA_023264915.1 Microthrixaceae bacterium
AGACCCCTGACCTGGTGGCGGTCTTCGCATCCGTGGGTCACGAGGCTCTGTGGGCAAACGATGCCTTCGTGACCCTCATCCCGATCCGCGAGTCGGACAAGATCTGGCTCGTCGAGCTGCTCGACGAGTGGTCTAAGGGTCATTACGAGGTGAAGGTCCTCCCGGCCCTGGTCAAGTATGGCCGCTGGCGTGGCCGACTCACCTTCCTCGCGGGCGAGGACGAGTCCATGCCGGTGTCGGCTGTGATCGTCGCCCATCGTGACCGTCGCGGAGAGATCGAGGCGGTCTCACTCGTGGCGCGCCCCATCGAGGAGATCACCTCGGCACCCGCTCCGACCTCGATGACGGCCCGGTTCGATGCGCTTGTCGAGAACGCGGCAGACATCATCTGCGTGCTCACCCCCGAAGGCGTGGTCGAGTACGCGAGCCCAGCGGTGTCCAGGGTGCTCGGCTATGGCGAGGAGTCCCTCGAGGGTACCGACCTGTTGACCCTTGTTCATTCCGACGACGCCCCCGAGACGCTCGTGTCCCTGGTCAACCAAGATGAGCTCGGCATCGGGTCACCTGTCGAGCTACGGCTCAAGGCTGCCGACGGGACGTGGCGTCATCTCGAGGTCGTGGCTTCGGACCTGTCGGACAACCCCGCGATCGGCGGGGTCGTCCTGAACGCGCGGGATGTGACCGAACGGGTGGAGGCTGTCCAGGCCCTGGCCGCCAAGGCCTACACCGATGCGCTCACCCAGCTGCCGAGCCGCATGCGCATCCTTGACCGTCTGGGTGCCCAGCTCTCTGGTGAGAACGCGGACGGTGTCGTGGCGATGCTGTTCGACTTCGACCGCTTCACTGCCATCAACGAGACTTTCGGCCGGCAGGCCGGCGACGAGGTCATCAAGTCCATCGCTGCCCGCTTGCTGGAGGGCTCGCCCGATGGTGCCATCGTCGGCCGGCTCGGGTCCGACGAGTTCGTGGTCGTGTTGACGGCGCTTGGAGACATGGACGAGGCCGTTCGCATGGCGAACCGTCTTCGTGATGGCCTGGCTGCACCGATCGGTGTGGGTGAGCAATCGATCGAGGTCACGACGTCGATCGGTGTGGCTCGAGGCCATCGTGGCGAGGAAGCCGACGCCTTGCTGCTAGATGCCGGCCGCGCGATGGCTCATGCCAAGGAGGCAGGCCGCAACCGTGTCGAGGTCTACAGCGCGCAGCTCGCCCAGATGGCGACACGCCGGCGCAACGTCGAGCAACAGCTGCGGCAGGCACTCGACAACGACGGTGTGCGTGTGTTCTACCAGCCCATCGTCGACATCGAGACCGAGAGCGTCGTGGGGGCCGAGGCCCTGCTGAGAGTCCATGACCAGGAGGGAGCGTTGCTGTCGCCTGCCGAGTTCATCGAGGCCGCCGAATCCTCTGGCCTGATCGCCCGACTCGGCTCACAGGTCCTTCTGCTCACCTGCGAGCAACTCGCGGCATGGGCTGCCGACAGCCCAGCCGGTGGTCTGTCTGAGATCTCGGTCAACGTGTCACCTCGCCAGCTAGCAGACCCTGACCTGCCGACGATGGTGGTCGAAGCTCTCAACTCCGTGGGTGTCACCCCTGAGCGGCTGTGCCTCGAGATCACCGAGAGCATCCTCATCGGAGCTCAGGCCACCGTCGATGCTTCGATCTCCTACTTGCGGGCACTCGGTGTCCGCATCGGCCTCGATGACTTCGGGGCTGGCCAGTCCTCGCTCGGGTACCTCAAGCGCTTCCCGCTTGACTTCGTCAAGATCGACCGGTCCTTGATCGGGGTGCTTGGCAACAGCGAGCAGGACACCGCCATCGTGCGCGCGACCATCGGGTTGGCGCACAACCTGGGCTTCACTGTCGTCGCCGTCGGCGTCGAGTACGAGGAGCAGCTCGAGGCCCTCCAGATCCTGGGTTGCGACAGGGCCCAGGGATACCTGTTCTCTGAAGCACTGCCAGCAGACGACTTCGCTCAGCGGGTCTCGGCTGGCTTGCGCTGAGACCGGTCGACCAGCGGGCCTTCGCCGTTGCCTGACGACCCATGTCCGGGGATGGTGGCGTTGACCTTTGATGCAATCCGGGCCAGCCAGCGGCCTGTCTGGCGCACGAGGTCCGGATCATCCCCCGCTCGGGCAAGGAGGATCGCGCCTTCGGCAGCCGCGACCGTCGTCGTGGCCATCTGGCGGGCTGCCTCCCGCCGCCACCCTTGCTCGACGAGGGCATCGGCGATGGTGCGCGTCCATTCGAAGAAGGCCTCGGCCGCGAGCTGTCGAACCTCGGGATCCTCAGCAGAGGAGTCGACGACCGCGGCGGCGACCGGGCACCCTGAGTTGGGATCGGCATCGAGGAGGTCGGCGTATGTGTCGAAGAACGCGCGGATCGTCTTTGGGACTGTCGGTGACTGTTCGATCAGGTCCTCGAGCAGCGCCGATACCTCACCCGAGCTCTGCTTGATCGCAGCGGTCAACAGCTCGGCCTTGCCGCCCGGGAAGTGATGGGACAGCACCCCCTTGGTCGTGTTCCCCCGCTTGCAAACCTCTGCGAGCCCTGCCCCTCCGGGCCCACGGCGGCGGAAGACCTCTACAGCTGCGTTGACCAGCCGATCGCGCGTGTCGCGCCGCCGTCGGTCCTGGGTTGGCGCCTTCGCCCTGCCGGTCACCAGATCAGCTGTCCACCGGTGGCGGCCCTGGATGCGGCTATGGCGCTGGCCTTGGTGCGCATCAACGCGTCGCGCGGTGCGCGGCTGACCTGCCGTGCCAGGTCGAGCGTCGCCGAGTCGAGCTGGCCGGCCGGTACGACTCTCGTGAGCAGGTGCAGCGAAAGGGCCTCGGCCGCGTCGATGCGTCGATTGGTGAAGGACAGCTCACGGGCCAGTGCCCCACCGATGAGGTCGCGCACGATCGAGTAGAGCGCAGGGGACCATTCGATCTCGGGGCGCGCGAGGTAGACGGAGTCGGCAGCGACGCGTAGGTCACACATCGTGGCGAGATCGAAGCCGCCGGCGATGGCGGGACCGTTGAGCGACGCGATCAGCGGTAGCGGGAAGGTGCGCAGCGTGTCGTGCCAGCGCTCGCTTGACTCCCACAGCCGTTCTTGAACGTCGGGGTTCTCGAACTCGCGCAGGTCGAACCCGGCGCAGAACACCGAGCCGGTCCCCGTGACGATGACGACCGACACGGACTCGTCTTGGGCCAGCGAATCCAGCGCGTTCGAGACGTCGTCTCTCAGCGCGATGGACACGGCGTTGCGGCGCTCGGGTCGGTTCAGCCGCAACATGACGATCCCTTCCTCGACGACGGACACGTTGAGAAGGTCGGTCCCCAGTTCAGTCATGCAAACATGCTAGTACGATCGTGCTAGCATGTCGAGTGCCCCGAGCCCGCGATTGCCTCCGAGCCGTGCGCCTCGGGGACCTCGTCAGAGGACCTCGTACTCGAAGTCGTCGAAGGTGAGACCTTGGGAGCCCCCTGGTGCGCGACCGATGCCCACTCCGCTGCCGTTGGGGGTTGGGTCCTCGAACCTTCCGACGGGTGTGCCGTTGACGGTGACCTCTATCTGGCCGGCCTGGGCCGTCACGCCGAGCTTCATGTCGGGACCGACCTCGGCGGCAGCGGTCGTACCGACCGCGACAGCAGTGCCGTTCTCGATCCTGTGCACGGTTATGTTCGCTGTCGCGGGATTGACACTCGCCAACCAGTAGTTCTGCGAGCTGGACACGCGGAACGCCAGCCCTGTGCCCGCTTCGGGTTTCGGCAGCCTCACAGCCGAGCGCGTGTTGATGCCGGCCACGGTGAGTGTAGCCAGGGCAAGCTCGTCGGGGCTGCGCGGTTCACCCTGTGCCTGGCCGTTGCGGATGGTCCATCCGCCGGCACGGGCTTCCCACGTACCGCCCGGGCCGGTGCCGAGCTGGCCATCGTCTCTTGAGAAGTCATCCACCTTGAGCTTGGGGCCGATGTTCTCGGGCCCGTCGGCTGAGGAATGGCTCTGGTGTGCCTTCGACCTGGTGCGAGGCGGGCGGCTGGTTTGAACGAAGGATGGGTCGTCGAAGCGGACCAGGTAGATCGTTGCCATTGCCATCAGCAACAGGCCCACCGATCCGATCGAGACGAGCTCTATCCTCGAGAGCTTCCTTCCGAGATTGCTTCGGCGCCGAGTGTTGGGTGGTCGGGATGAGGAGTCACCGCCGTCGGGCTTGCTGGGAGCATCTATCGGAGGCTGCCTTGTGGCTCGGGTCACGTGCGCTCAGCCACCTCCGCGATCCCCGGCTGCATCGAGGATCCTCGGTTCGAGCCAGTAAGCGGTGTCGATTGCGCCGTCATCTGAGAGATGGACGCCGTCGGGGCGCAGCGACAGGGGATCTGGCAGGTTGTTCAAGTACGACGCGAGGTTGATGAGCCGGAGCCTTCTGTCGGATCTGACAACGTCTGTGATCAGCTCGTTGAGGCGGTCCATCCTTGCCGGGCTGTCCTCAGGGTAAGGCTCATGGCCCGAGGCTTTGCCTCGATAGATGTATGGGCTGGTCAAGAAGGCGACCACAGGAACCTCGGCTTCGAGGGTCTCTGCGGCCTTGACCAACCGCTCGCGAACCGCGGTGTCATGTTCTGGGTGCCCCAGAGATGTGAACTCGTCGTTGCCGGGTAGCAGCATGTCACATGTCTCCCACCCCCCTATCAAGACCAGGGCGATGTCGGGGTGCCCGCGTGTTGCGGCCTTCGTCCACTCGTCCAGGAACGTGTCACAGAGCCGTGCGGTGGTCGTCTTCGCTCCCGAGGAGATGAGGGGTACAGGGCTCATGATGGAGCAGCCAAGATCGGAGTAACCCTCGATGACGACATAGCCAGCGTCGCGGTCGCCCTGCACATGGATGAGGCCGAGAGCCATCGACAGGGCTGTCGAGTCGCCGAACACAGCGACCTTCTTCCGTTTCAACACGTTGGCAGCCGCGGGCGGGCCTTCGAGCGCCTTGGCGAGCTGCTCAGGGCGGTCGCTCAACGAGAGGTTGTTCTGCTGGGCGGAGCTGGGCGGTATGACCACCGAGGCACTCAGGGCGATCAGCACCAATGCCGCGGGTGTCCCGATCAGCACCCATCTCGGAACCCTGCG
>JAHFUU010000254.1 GCA_023264915.1 Microthrixaceae bacterium
CCTCTACGGCATCGCGGCCGAGGGCATCCCGATCCTCGACACGCGCCACGAGCAAGGTGCTGCGCTCATGGCCGAAGGCTGGGCTCTTGCCACCGGTGAGACAGGTGTATGCCTGGTGACCGCCGGTCCCGGGTTCACCAACGCCCTGACTGGCGTAGCGAACGCCTACATGAACGGCTCGCCGATCGTGTGCATGGCAGGCCGCCGACCCCGCGCCCACGCCGACACCTGGACCCTCCAAGAGCTCGACCAGCTGCCGATCATCGAGCCGATCACCTGCTGGGCGCGCAGCGTCCCCGACGGGGCCCGAGCCGCGGAGTACCTCCGGACAGCCTTCGCCGAGGCTCGGAGCGGCCGGCCGGGCCCCGTCTACCTGGATGTGCCCGCGGACTTGCTGGCCAGGCCAGTTGATGACGGCGCCCTGGATCGAGTGCTGAGCCCGGTTGCCGCGAGCCGTCCGGCCCCTGACGACGATGCTGTCGGGCAGGTGCTCGACCTGCTCGGAAAGGCCGAGCGGCCCATCATCGTTGCTGGTTCGGGCGCGCACTGGTCCGGCGCCGGCGAGGCGATCTCACTTCTCGCGTCCACCTTCGGGGTGCCGGTGTTCACGGCGAACGCGGGGCGCGGCACCATCCCCGACACAGACCCGTGGTGCCTCGGGCCCGCCTCACCCATGGGCGGCAGCTTCGGAGCGGCCGCGGCCGGCAGTGATCTGGTCTTGGCGCTCGGCGTGCGCATGGGGTTCGTGATGCTCAACGGCATGCTGTTCGGCGGCTCGACGCTCGTCCGTGTCGACATCGATCGGGGAGAGCTCGCGCGGAACGCGGCCGGCAAGGTCGAGGTGGTCTCAGACGTAAGGGCCTTCTGTGAGGCACTCACCAAGGCGGGCCAGTCAGATGCGACGCCGGCTCGAGCGGCGTGGCTCGACCAGCTCCGCGAAGCCAACGCAGCGGCGAGGTCCCAGTATGACTCCTTGCTGGTGGGACCGAGGGGTCGCATACACCCTGCGGCAGCCATCAACGCGATGGTCGACGTGGGCGGCGAGAGAGCCACGTATGTGGCAGACGGTGGGGACACCATGGTGTGGGGCATGTCTCGGTTCCCTGCAAACGCCGCGGGTCATCTCCTGACGACCAGCTCGTACTTCGGTGCGCTGGGCGTGGGCGTGCCTTACGCGCTCGCGGCCAAGGCCGCCAGGCCTGACGAGCCTTGCCTGTTGTGGGCTGGTGACGGAGCCTTCGGCTTCAACGCAATCGAGTTCGACACCGCGGTTCGCCACAACATCCCGATCGTTGCCGTGGTCGCGAACAACGGCACATGGGGGATGTCCTGGCACGGCCAGGGCCTGGTCCATGGCTATGACGATCTGGTCGCGACAGAGCTCGGCGACCGGCCATATGAGCGGCTCGTCGAAGCACTGGGCGGGCACGGCGAGCGCGTCGAGAACATCGAGGACCTGCGCCCCGCGATCGAGCGTGCACTCGCGAGCGGGAAGCCTGCATGCGTCAACGTCCTGGTCGACCCGGAGGTCATCTCGGCCGCCACTCAGGCGATGGCCTCGATGGGGGTCGCGTGAGCTACCGGGACGCGGCCAGAGCGCGAAGGACCGCGCGCGTTCGGGCGTGCTCGTCGGGGTCGTCGCTGTAGTTGACAGCCACGAACTCGGTGGCGCCAGCGTCGCCGAAGGAGGAGAGCGTATCTGTGACCTGCTCCTCGCTTCCGACCACGGCGACGTCGGCGGGTCCTGCGGCACCCTCGCGGTCGAGCATCGCACGGTAGGACGGCAACATGCCGTACATGGCGAAGACGGCCCCGGCACGATCGCGCGCACCGGCCGGGTCGCTGGTCACGCACACTGGCAGGGCGACCTGCACCTCGGGCGCCTTCTCGCGACCGGCAGCCTCTGCTGCGGCAGTGATCGAGGGAACGATGTGTGAGCGGATCGTGTCGATGCCGCACATCCAGGTGGTCGTACCGTCAGCGAGAGTCCCGGCTAGCTCGAGCATCTTCGGCCCGAGTGCTGCCACGACGACAGGGAAAGGCGTGTAGCCGGGGATGGTGATCGACCCGTTGGCGGTCACGGTCTCGCCGGAGAACGCGACCGCGCCGGTACGGACCAGTGACATCAGGACGGTCAGGTACTCACGCATGTGACGGACCGGCTTGGCGTAGGACATGCCGAACATCGACTCGATCACCATCTGGTGCGACAGCCCGACTCCGAGCACGAGGCGGCCGCCGGTCAGGACCTGCACGGTCATCGCCTGCTGCGCCAGGGCCATCGGATGCCGGGGATAGGTGGGTACGACGCCGACTCCGAGCTGGATGCCCGGGTGCTCGGGCGCCAATGCAGTGATCATCGTGAGTGCGTCGACACCGAAGATGTTGGGTAGGACGAAGATCGACTGGCCATCCTCGACTGCTTCGGCGATGTCTTGACGGATCTGGTCCGGGGCGCCGCGCCCCATCCCGTCTCCTGCTGAGCTACCTATACGCATGTTGTCCTCCTCGCGGGCTTGGTCTTTCGGCTCCGGCGTCAGAGCCGAACCGTCGATGGTGTCCGGACCAGTGCCGAGAGCTGGCCGGATCGGCCACGGAGCCTCTCGCCACCGGTGCCGGCCCGAGAGTCGCGACAGATCCAGTGCTTGCGCGACCTCAGGTGACAGGTGCCTGGCATCGGTCGGTCAGGCCTCCTCGCGGGCGACCATGACGATTCGCTGGGGATCGTCACGGTGCTCTCGAAGCATCTCGTATCCCTCGGCCACCTGGTCGAGGGTCACCCGGTAGGAGATCCCGGCATCGATGTCGAGGTCGCCCGATGCTGTCATCGCAAGCACCTCCTCGAGGTCGCGCTTGTGGGAGCCGAAGGATCCGATCACAGAGAACTCCCAAAGGGCGAACAGCGCTTGGGGGTAAGGGATCGGTGGGGGCTCCATGCCTATGCCTACTGCCACCATGCGCCCGCCGGGCACCAATGCCTGCACCGCGAGGGACAGCGTGTCGGAATGGCCCACGCATTCCATGGCCACCTCGGCGCCTCCGCCCGTTGCAGCGATCACCTCGCCTGCCACATCGGTGGCCTGGGCTCCGGCCGGCACCAGCACGGTCGCATCGGCCCCGGCGCTCGCCGCCCGATCCAGCGCCGCTGGTGACGCGTCGACTGCGACGATTCGCTCCGCGCCGAGCTTTCGTGCCAGCAAGATGCCCATCGAACCGAGGCCTCCCACGCCGACGATGACGACTTGCTCGCCGGGCACCAGCCGGCCGCGGCACTTGAGGGCATGGTAGGGGCTGGCCACGCAGTCCGTGGCGACTGCCGCAGCGGTCATCGAGACACCCTCGGGGACCCGGACCAGCGTCGATGCCGGCACCCGGATGAGATCCGCGAAGGCACCGTCGAAGTGCAGGCCCGGTGCTGACTGGAGGCGGCAGGCCTCGGGCCACCCTGACGTGCAGGTCCGGCACTTCCCGCAGCCGTTGTCCAAGGTGATCGCGACGCGCTCGCCCTTGCTCCACCCGGTCACCTCGGCGCCGGTCGCAACGACCGTTCCAGCCGGCTCGTGACCGAGGGTGAGCGGCAGGGGGCCGGGCGTCGGCATGCCTTCGAGGAAGTGGACGTCAGATCCGCACAGGCCGCAGGCTGCCACGCGTAGCAAGACGTCGTGAGGCCCGGGGTCAGGAACTGGCACCTCATCGACCCGAAGCGGTTGATCCGCTCCGTGGAATCGCACTGCATTCATGGTTGAGCCGGTCATCTCTGCCCCCATTGGATCTCGGATCTCGTGCGGTTCTTGGCGAGGCTCGCGGGCTGTTCGCCAGCGGCATTGTGTCATTTCCTACATATCCTCGCTATGTTCTCACAGATTCTCGCCAGGCTGCACCGCCGGGGCAGGAGGGCACTCACCACGTGGCGGCGTGAGGTGTCCGTCGCCGCGCTGGGGTCACTGGCGGCCCGTCCGAGCCGACCGGCAGAGGGCTACGGCAGTCCCGTCCCGGCGTGGCGGGACCAGGTGGCGAACATCTTGGCGTACTCGCCACCGAGGGCCACGAGCTCATCATGGGTACCGAGTTCGACGATCCCCCCAGCACCGGTGCCAGGGATCTGGTCGATCACCGCGATGCGGTCAGCTCGCATGGCTGTGGCCAGCCGGTGGGCTATGACGATCGCGGTGCGGCCCTCGAGGAGGGCGTCGAGAGCCCGCTCGATCTTGGCCTCCGAGCGAAGGTCCAGGTTCGAGGTGGCCTCGTCGAGGATGAGGACCCGGGGGCGGGCCAGGAACGCCCGGGCCAGGGCCAGGAGTTGGCGTTCACCCGAGGACAGCGAAGCACCGCGCTCGTGCACGGGCGAATCGAGCCCGCGGGGCATGCGTTCGATCAGCTCGTCGACCCCGACCGTGGTGCAGGCATCGAGGATCTCCTGGTCGCTCGTATCGGGGCACGCGAACGCGAGGTTGTCGCGGATCGTCCCGTGGAACAGGAATGGTTCCTGGGGGACGACACCGAGCTGGGATCGCAAGGACAGCAACGTCACATCCCGAAGGTCGTTGCCGTCGATGAGCACCGCGCCTTCGGTCGGGTCATAGAACCGCGTCACCAGCTTGGCGATGGTCGACTTCCCCGCCCCGGTGGGTCCGACCAGAGCGAAGGTCTCACCGGGCTCGATGTGCAGGTCAACGTCCGCGAGCACTGGGGTCTCGGGCCGGTACCCGAAGCAGACGTGGCGGAGCGAGATGTCACCCGTGATCGGTCCCAGCTCGAGAGCGTCGGCCTTCTCGGGCGTGCTGGGTTCGGTGCTCAACAGGTCACGAAGCTTGCTCGCAGCGGCCTGACCCTGCTGGTAGGTGTTGTAGAGCTGGACGAGCTGCTGGATGGGTGCGAAGAAGGACGTCAGGTAGAGAACGAACGCGGTCAGCTCTCCAAGGCTGAGCTGACCCTCGAGGACCAGCTTGCCACCGATCGCGAGGATCATCGCCTGGCCGACGATTCCGACAGCTTCAGTCCCGGGGCCGTAGAGAGCGCCGACCCTTGCCGTGTACAGGTTGGCATCCACGTAGGCGCCGACGACGTTGTCGTGGTGGATGAGGTTGTAGCGC
>JAHFUU010000255.1 GCA_023264915.1 Microthrixaceae bacterium
ACAAGGATCCCGAGATCGACGCCGCCCTCAAGACGGGCCGTGAGACCACCGACCCCAACCTGCGCCGCGAGGCCTACAAGAAGCTCCAGGAGCGCTTCACGGCAGACGTCCCCTACGTTTGGCTCGATCGGTCCCTCTGGGTCATCGCCGCCAACAACAAGGTGCGGGGCATCGAGAACGGTCCCCTCCCCGACGGCAAGCCGTCCCTGCCCATCGGCGGCGCCGGGTTCCCGGGTGTGCACCGCTTCGTCCAGACCTGGCTGGCAGCCTCCTGAGCCAGCGCCCACGCCCGTCGCCGCCGCCGACGGTCTCTGGCCGGGCCTGGCCGCGAGGCTGCTCAGCTGTGCAGGTCCTCCCAGGCTGGGGCAATATAGGCGCCGCCCGCAACGGGCGGAGGAGAAACAGCGCACTTGCCTCACCTCCGCGCTGAACCGTCCGATGTAGGCAACACAACACTGGCCACACAACCAGCGGGGGGAGGACAGACCGTGACGTTCATCGCCAAACGAGCGGCTCAGTTGCTGCTTGTCCTGATCGCCGTCACGGCCCTCACCTACTTCGCGCAGAACCTGCTCCCCGGCGACATCGCTGTGATCAACTGCGCGACCGCCGGCCAGCAGTGCATCGACCAGCAACGCGAAGAGCTGCACCTCAACGATCCTGCACCCGTGCGCTACCTGCGCTGGCTCAAGGATGCCGCCACCGGAGACCTCGGCCGGTCCGGCAACACCAAAGAAGAGGTCAAAGAAGCACTAGGCCAACGGGCACCGGTCACCTTTGCCCTGGTCGTGTACTCCCAGCTGATCGCGCTGGCAGTTGCCATCCCGATCGGTCTGCTCGCAGCACAAAAGGTCGGCACCTCATTTGACCGGACCAGCACCGGCTGCGCGTTCGGGCTGCTCGCCATACCGGCCTTCATCGCTGCGCCACCGCTCGTCGCCCTCTTCGCGGTGCAGCTCCATTGGTTCAGCGCGGCTCCAGACGTGTCGGGGCTCGACATGTGGGTCCTGCTCGGCCAGATCATCCTCATCGCGGCTCTCGTGTCCATCGCCATCTACCTGTCACAGCTCGCCGGCCCGCCCCTCGCGGACAAGTCGGCCCTCGTCAGGCTGATGGTCATCGTCGAGACCGTCGTGGCCATCCTCGGCGTGACCGCTTTGGCGTTCAGCGCGCTCAACACCCTGTTCGGGATCGTGGCCGGCGTGGTGGTAGGTGGTCTTGCCGGAGCCGGTCTTGCGGCGCTGGCTTTCAGGTCCATCTCGAGCATGGAGTTCGACGAGGATGCCTCAGGGCGGGCCTCGATCGCTGTCCTGGTGGGGATCGGCTACCTCGTCGTGGCCGTTCTCATGATCTTGAAGATGGCGTTCCCGTCCTCGTCGGGGTCAACCTCTGGGGTCGGTAAGCTGGTCAACCAAGGGCTGTTCGACGTCAAGGGTCTGTTCCTGCCCTCCGTAGTGCTCGCGATAGCCGAGATGGCCACCTACATGCGCCTCCTCCGCAGCGACATGATCTCGACCCTCCAAGAGGACTACATCACCATGGCCAAGGCCAAGGGTCTGGCCCCGCGTGCGGTGATGATGAAGCACGCGTTCAGGCCGTCCACCTTCTCGTTGATCACCGTCGCCGGCCTCAACTTCGGGCGGCTGATAGGCGGGACCCTGATCGTCGAGATGTTCTTCGCTCTGCCCGGCATCGGCAAGTACCTCGTGGAGGCCTCGCTGCGCCGCGACTACGTGGCCGTCCAGGGCGCGATTGTGCTGATCACCGTCTGCTATGTCGGCGTCGTCTTCCTGCTCGATGCCGTGTACGCGCTCCTTGACCCCAGGATCCGACATGCCCGAGTCGTCGTCTAGGTCCGAGTATCGCCAGGAGGCACCCGGCCAGCTGCGCGGCGACGGCGAGGTGCTGCCCGGTGGCGGCATGGCCCGCGAGGTCGTCGCCATCGCAGATGACCAGGTGTCCGAGCACCACCAGCTCCACCGCCTCGATCCCGACCAGGTGCCTGACGGCGCGTACCGCAAGAAGCTCGGCTGGCAGTTCTGGACTCCCCTCGCGTGGCTCCTGTTGGTGCTGGTCCTCGCGATACTGGCCAACTGGCTCGAGACCAAGGGCATCATCCGCAGCCCCGAGAAGCTGGGCAAGCCCGTGAACGGACAGCAGCCGAAGAACCTGTCGCCGTTCTCCCGCTTCGGGGGCGAGTTCTACCCGCTCGGAACCGACAAGCTGGGGCGCGACATGCTTGCCCGCATCATCTACGGGGCACGCGTCTCCCTCGAGGTCGGCTTCGGCTCGATCTTCTTGGGCCTGGCGATCGGCGCGCCCATCGGCATCGTCGCCGGCTACTTCAAGAACCAGTACAGGGGGATCGTCGATGTCTCCCTGATGTTCGTCATGTACGTGTTGCTGGCGTTCCCGCCGCTGCTGCTCGCGCTGTTGCTCATCAACTTCACCGAGGCACGCCTGGGTGGGCGCCAGACCTACGTGATCGTCTTCGCCATCGGGATCATCGCGATACCCCCGATAGCCCTTCTCGTCCGCGCGGCGACCCTCTCGTTCACCCAGCGCGAGTTCGTCCTCGCGGCTCGCACCATAGGGGCCTCTCACCTGCGCGTGATCGTCAAGGAGGTGTTCCCGAACGTCATCTTGCCGATCGTCTCCTTCGCAATCATCGGCGTGGCGATCGCGATCACAGCAGAGGGAGCCCTTGCCTTCCTCGGGCTGTCGGTGCAGCCACCCACACCCACATGGGGCGGGATGATCAACGAGGGCCGCGGCGCGTTCGACAACGGTGAGTTCTGGCCAGCCCTCACGCCATGCATCGTGATGTTCATCACGATCCTGTGCCTCAACCTCACCGGCGACCGCGTGCGTGAGTACTTCGACGTGAAGGAAGGTGCCCTTTGACCTCAGCTCGCAGGGTCGTGAGCCGCGGCAGCGACGCCGGAACGCGGACGCTCGGCACCGACCCCGCCGCCACGCTGTTGAAGGTCATCGACCTGAAGACCCACTTCCGCACCGAGCGGGGAATCGTTCGGGCAGTCGACGGCGTGACCATGTCATTGGACCGTGGCAGGACCATCGGCGTGGTGGGTGAGTCGGGCTCGGGCAAGACGATCTTCGCCCGCTCGATCATGGGCCTCCTGCCCAAGCACAACGTGATCCGCGAGGGGCGCGTCCTCTATGAAGGCGTCGACATCATCGGTCTGACCCAGTCCCAGATGCGCCACGTGTGGGGCTCTGAGATGGCCATGGTGTTCCAGGACCCGATGACCTCGCTCAACCCGGTCATGAAGATCGGCAAGCAGCTCACCGAGCCGCTCTACCTGCACCTCAACATGGCCAAGTCCGATGCGCTCGACACGGCCATCGCCCTGTTGAGCTCGGTGGGGATCCCCGAACCCGCCCAGCGGCTCACCGAGTACCCGCACCAGCTCTCGGGCGGCATGCGCCAGCGCGTGATGATCGCCATCGCGCTCGCTTGTGGCCCCAAGCTGCTCTTCGCCGACGAGCCGACGACCGCGCTCGACGTGACGGTCCAGGCCCAGATCCTCAACCTGTTGCAGCAGCAGCAGAACGAGCGACACATGGCCATGGTGCTGGTCACCCACGATCTGGGCGTCGTTGCGGGGCGCACTGACGAGATCGCAGTCATGTACGCGGGCAAGGTCGTCGAGCAGGCGCCCACACGGGTCCTGTTCGAGAACATGAAGATGCCCTACACCCAAGCACTCCTCGCCTCGATCCCCAAGCTCGAGAACCCAAGCCACACCCAGCTCGAGATCATCGGCGGCCGTCCCCCAGACCTGGTGCACCCACCGCCCGGCTGCCGCTTCGCCCCACGGTGCAAGTACGCCCAGCCACGTTGCCTCACCGAGGAGCCCCCGCTGATCGAATCAGAGGTTCCTGGGCACCTGTACCGGTGCTGGTTCCCCGTCGGCACCCCCGAAGGGGACGAAGCACTCGCGCGGAACGGCCAGTCCGGCCGGTCCGCCAGTGGTGTGCCGGTCAACATCGACTCGCCGCTGGTCAGCGGCGCCACACGCTCGGTCGGGAGGTTCTGAGATGGCCGGTAGCGGCACCGACCACCTTCGCTCCGCGGCCGATACGTTGCTGCGCGCCGAGAACCTCGTCGTGGAGTTCCCGATCGGCAACGCAGGGCTGAAGGTCCATGCCGTGAGCGACGTCAGCATCGACGTCCGCGACGGTGAGACCCTCGGCCTCGTGGGCGAGTCCGGCTGCGGCAAGTCCACGACCGGCAAGGCCATGATGCAGCTCCCGCGCCCCACCTCGGGCGCGGTGCTCTACCACGGTCAGGATCTCACGCAGCTCGCAGGCTCGGATCTGCGCAAGGTCCGGCCCGACATGCAGATGATCTTCCAGGATCCCATCTCGTCGCTGAACCCGCGACGCCGGGTCAAGGACATCGTCGCCGAGCCGCTGCGCATCTGGCTCAACGATCGCACCCCACCAAGTGGCGCCATCAAGGGGGCTGCGGGCCTCATGTGGCTGGCAGTCGCCGCGCGTGCACTGTTCGCCCTTGGGATCTTCCTCTCGCTGTTCGTCGAGATCTCAGCGTTCAAGTACACCGCCGGATGGGTTCTCGCGGTCGCCCTGATCGACACCTTCTTGATGGGCCTCTTGCTCGCCGCCCTTGCCGGTGGGGTCGGGCAACGATCCCTTGCCGCGACGTGGGCAACCGGGCTGGTGGCGGCCGTACTCGCGTTGGTCTTCCTCATCGAGCTGTCCTCGGGGTCGCTGTCCACCGCACAGCTTGCCTTCACGGCAGTGCTCGATCTCACACCTGCTGCCGCTTTCCTGCTGTGCATCACGCGCCTCTCAGAGCTCAAGTCCTTCAGCGAGCAGGTGTACTCCACGGTTCACAAGACCCTCGAGGATGTCGGGATCGACGCCGACGCTGCCTGGCGGCGACGGCCCCACCAGTTCTCCGGTGGCCAGTGCCAGCGGATCGGCATCGCACGAGCCTTGGTGCTGGATCCCAAGCTGATCATCTGCGACGAGCCCGTGTCGGCCCTGGACGTGTCCGTGCAGGCACAGATCCTCAACCTGCTCGAGACCATGAAGGCCCGCTAC
>JAHFUU010000256.1 GCA_023264915.1 Microthrixaceae bacterium
GCCACGCGAGCCATCCGAGCCATCCGAGCCTGAAGGGATGGGTGGCACCGGGGCACCCGTGCCGCCACCGAGCGCCAACCACCGGCTGAGGACTGCCGCAATCGTCACCGCTGTCGTCGCCGTGGTTGCCGCAAGCTTCGCCATAGTCCTCTCGGCAGGCGCGGGTGTGGCGCCTGACTCGCCCGAGGAGGCCGCGAGGCAGCTCTTCGGGGCTATCGAGGCTGGCGACGTGGTCGGTGTGATCGAGTCTCTTGACCCCGATGATCGCGAGGCCGCCAGGTCGACGGCCGACCTGGGGGCTGAGCTCGTGCGCCTCGGTGTCCTGACGCAACATGACCCGAAGCGGATCGCAGGCATCGGCATCAAGACCGACAGCCTCCGCTTCCAGCGCGTCGCCTACCCCGACGACCTGGCCGCCGTCGACGTCGTCGGTGGACGGATGGACATGAAGCTGAACGGCGACCCCCAGGTCTTCACCGACAGGGCCGTCAAGCTGGCAGAGGACCACTTCAAGGTCGATGCGAAGGGGGGGACCTTCACCCGGGACTTCGCGCAGTTCCCACTGCGCCTAGTCCTGACACAATCAGGTGAGGCCTTCTATGTCAGCATGCCTTACACGATCGCGGAGTCCATCGCTCCCCGCTCGCCGGTCTCACCCACGGGCTCCGTGCCTGCTCAGGGCGCCGGGACAGCCTCGGAGTCACCTCCTGCGAGCGGCTCATCCCAAGCGGCAGCGGGGGCTGACTCCCCCGAAGCGGCAGTCCGCGCGCTTGCTGAGGCGCTGGCCAACGGCGATCGGGCTGCGGCCAGGGCTGCTGTCCTGCCGGGCGAGGGACGGTTGGTAGACAGCGCGTCGATCCTCTTCCCCCAACACCGCGAGCAGCTTCCCGATGCCAACCGACGGGGCTCGATCACCAAGCTCGATCTCGCAACCGACGGTGATGGCAGCAACCGGCATGTTCGAGTGAAGGAGCTCGAAGCCGCCTTTGACACCGACGTCGACCATGCAGAGCTCCACTACGACGGGGGTTGCTTCCGCTCGAGGTACCGGTTCGTGGCCACCGACGAGGACTACGCCAGCTACACCACCTGCAACGGCGAGCCGACCAAGATCACAATCGAAGGCATCGGAGCCGAAGCCAACCAGAACAAGACCGGGGCCGAACGCGAAGCCGAAGCCAACCAGAACAAGACCGACGCCGAACGCGAGCGCGAAGCCAACCAGAACAAGACCGAAGCCGAACGCGAGCGCGAAGCCAACCAGAACAAGACTGAAGCCGAACGCGAAGCCGAAGCCAGGGATCGCCAGGGTGCAAGGGGATCATCCACGACTCTGCCTGACCGCGATTCGTTCGGGTTGCCGTTGCCCAACGAGGCAGACCTCGAAGAAGACATCCCGGTCGCGCATCCGACCAGCGACCCGTTGTCGGCGATGGCGATCTTCGGTGGGGGTGCCGACCTGCCGACCTTCGAGGTCACCCAGCAGGGAGGCCGCTGGTTCGTCAGCCCGAGCCGTACCGTGGTGGGCTCGGTGGCAACGACCATCCGCTCCTCGCGACCAGAACAGCTCGATGACCTCGTGACCCGGATCGAACAGGTCGCCAAGCCCAGGTCTGAGGCCGTGCTGATCGAAGGGCGCGATCCGGACAACGCGCTGTTCGGGCCGATTGCGGTCAAGAACAACCCGGCCCTGCCCCTGTGCTTCGTTCAGGTGCGCGAGACCGCTGGCGGCATGGCTGCCTTCAGGCTGTACAACGAGTGCGTCGAGAACCTCGTCAAGTCAGGAAAGGTGGACCCGTCCACGGTGCCACCGTCCCAGCTCTTCTTGGAGTGCGTGAACGCGAAGCCCGGCTCTCCCCCCTCGCTCGAGAACCCGGTTCGCCGCATGTACCTGGCTGACAAGGCCAGCCGCTCCTGCTTCCAGTCCAAGCTCGCCGCCGGCGATGGGCGCGTCGACGTCTTTGACCGCGTCAGCCCCACCCAGGCAGAGAACCCCTGCTTCGCTCCCTACGATGCTCTCGCACCAACCGCTCCCGAGGCGGACTGGGCAGCAGCCGACGAACGGGTCACAGGCTGCTTCAAGCCCCGCTGAACCGCGGGGGATCAGCCCGGCACGAACGAGACAGGGGCCTCGAACGCGGCCTTGCGCGAAGCGCGCCGGAGAGCGTTGAGGACCGGCCGGCCGAGCACGGACACGAGCACCAGCGTCGTGGCGGCCCTGGGGATGTCCCAACCCAGCGACGTCGCCAGATGGAAGGCCCAGAACCGGCGGAGGTTCTCGGCTGTGCCCGCTCCCGGCACGAACGCGAGCTCGGACCCGGCACTGGACCCGAAGGGCCAGAACCAGAAGTTCAACAGGAGTCCGTACGCAAGACCGGCCACGAAGCCATAGCCGGCGAGCATCCACACCTCGGCTCTGCCCCGGGCCGGAGGCAGGCAGCCCGCGAAGAAGCCGATCCAAGCTGCTCCGAACATCTGGAACGGAAGCCATGGCCCTACACCGCCGGTCAGCAGGGCCGAGGCGAAGATCGTCATCGCGCCCAGGACGAAACCGAACCCCCTTCCCAAGACGCGGCCCGCAGGCAACAACAAGAAGAAGATCGGCTCGAATCCGACGGCCCCGCCTCCGGGCAGCCTCAGGGCCGCGCCGCAGGCCCCGAGCACGCCGAGCATCGCCACTGCTTTCGCATCCATCGCTCCATCCGCGAGCTCGCTGATGACCGTTGCCATCAGCAGGGGAAGCAGCAGAACGAAGATCCAGGGGGCGTCCCCGGCATGAGCCAGGTCTTCGGCTCCGTCGGGGCGGAAGAGCAGGGGCCAGCCAAAGGCAGCCAGGCCCAGAGCCGATGCCGCTGCCAGCAACACCCAGGCCCTGGGCCGCAGCCTGATGGCACGGCCTGTTCGATGGGTGCGAGCAGCCAACCGTGACACGGGTTTCGCCTCACCGCCTTCGCCCTGGCTCATGTCCATGCTCCACCGTCAACCCGGACCGCTGGCTCATCCGCACCACCGGTCGACGTCGGGCCGAAGCCAGCGGCCGAGCCCCGTGCCGCCCTGACCTCGCTTACGGTCAGCCACGGCTCTGGGGCGAGGATCTTGGCGACCTGAGGGGCGAACACGGGTGAATGGCACACGACCTCTCGCGCCGGACCGTCGGCGACGACCTCGCCCTCGGCCAGCACCACGACACGGTCAGCGACTTGGGCAGCCATCTCCACGTCATGGGTCGCGAGAACGATGCCGTGACCTGCCTGCGACAGGGCCGCGAGCGCCGAGCCGAGTTGAGCCTTGGCCCGGTAGTCGAGGCCTCGTGTGGGCTCATCGAGAAGCACCAGTGGCGGGCGTGCGCCGACGACGACGGCGAGGGCCAGCCCCAGGCGTTGCCCCTCGCTGAGGTCACGCGGGTGCTGTGACCCGCGAAGGTCAGACACCAGCGACTCCGCGATCGCTCGCGTGGTGCCTCGAACCAGGCCAGCGTCGCGGTCTGAGGCGGCACACTCCTCGTCAACCGTCTCACAGAACAGCAACAGCGACGGATCCTGCGGGACGAGGCCCACGAGATGGGTCAGGTCACGTGGCTTGAGCGCATGAGGGTCACGCCCCTGGACGTGGACCGCTCCCGACGAGGGAGCGCGCAGGCCTACCAGCTGAGCGAGCAGGGTCGTCTTGCCAGAGCCGTTGCGCCCCATGAGCGCGACGATCTCTCCCGCGTGGAGCTCGAGATCGACCCCCCTCAATGCCGCCACCGGACCGTAGTTGGCGTGCAACCCGTGTACCGCAGCAAGCCCTCGCATCGACGGCGCCGGTCCGGTTGGGAACGGCAGGCGGCCAGCCAGCTCCTCGCGCAGCGGGCCGGCCATCCGGCGCGCGTCGCGCACGGACAGCGGAAGTGGCGCCCACCCGACCTCGCGCCCAAGCTCGACGATCGGTGGCGCCACGGGAGCCGACTCCATCATCAACGACGGGTCGCCGACGCCCACGCGCTTGTCGTCTATGACGGCGAGCCGATCGCAGTACTGGACGACTCGCTCGAGCCGGTGCTCTGCGACCAGCACGGTCGCTCCGAGGTCGTGCACCAGCCGCGTCAACGCCGCCAACACCTCCTCGGCCGCAACCGGGTCCAGGGCAGAGGTCGGTTCGTCGAGCACGAGGACAGACGGGGTAGCCGTGAGCACGGCGCCTATCGCTACCCGTTGCTGCTGGCCGCCGGACAACGTCTGAAGGGGGCGGCTTCGCAGCTCGTGAAGGTTCAACAGGTCGAGCACGTCCTCGACGCGGCGTCGCATGACCTGCGGCTCGACGCCGAGGTTCTCCATCGAGTAGGCGAGCTCCTCTTCGACGGTGTCCGCGACGAACGTGGCTGCGGGGTCCTGGCCGACAACGCCGACGACATCGGCCAGCTCCCTGGGGGGCACTCGTGCCGTGTCGTGCCCACCGACGGTGACACGGCCGCGCAGAGTGCCTCCGGTGAAGCGCGGGACGATGCCGTTGACCGACCTGAGCAAGGTCGACTTGCCCGATCCGGTGCCTCCCACCACCAGGCACAGCTCCCCCTCCGTGACCGTGAGGTCGATGCCGGCCAGAGCGGGGGCGCGCGAACCCGCGTATGTGATCGTCACTGCCTCGAAACGGATCACGTCACAGCCTCGGCCACGCGTGCGAACCGGGCCGTGTCCCTGTGAGGAGACCACAGCCCGGGAGGCTCGGGTGCAACGAACGCCGGCAACAGCCCCGCGCAGATGCCGGCGACGGCAACAAGGGGAAGGGCCGGCGCCGTGAGAGGGAAGAACGACATCTGAAGCGATGAGGGCTCCAGGGCCGCCGAGATGCTCACGGCGGCGAACGCGACTGCGCCGGACGCGGCGGTGAGCCACTCGGGCATCTGCCACGGGTCAGGGCGGTACCGGGTTCGCGGCGACCTGCGTCCACCCGACACCAGTGCGATGGCAAGGCCGAGCGAACCCATGGCCACCAGAGGCAGGGCCAGAGCGCGCGGCGAGCTGCCATCGAGCACCAGATACACCCCTACGCACACCACCATCAGAGCGCCGCCGACTCCCCACACGGCCGCACGCCGTGCCCACCC
>JAHFUU010000257.1 GCA_023264915.1 Microthrixaceae bacterium
TCGACGGGAAGCCACTCGCAGACGACTTCATATACGCGTCCAACACAAATGACCGGTGGCTGACAGCCGAAGAGCTCCGGGCAATCGTTGGATGATCCCCTACGGTCGTCAGTCGATCGGCGAAGACGACATCGAAGCAGTGGAAGAAGTGCTCCGCGGTGGCTGGCTGACCCAGGGACCAGCGGTCGACCAGTTCGAACGAGATCTCACAGCGGCCACCGGTGCTGCCCACGCGGTCGCCTTCGCGAATGGCACTGCGGCATTGCACGCTGCCTGTGCGGCGGCAGGGCTGGGTCCGGGCGACCGGGTTGTTACCTCGCCTCTCACGTTCGCGGCGAGCGCCAACTGTGCCCGTTACGTCGGGGCCGACGTCGGCCTGGTCGACATCGATCCGGCGACCTGGAACATCGATCTGGCTGGGTTGCCCCAGGATTGCGACGCGGCGGTGGTGGTGCATTATGCCGGCCTGCCGGTAGATCTGCGAGAGTTGGGCTATCGGCCTAGCGTGGTCATCGAGGACGCTGCTCACGCGTTCGGGGCCAAGACACCCGACGGTCCGGTCGGCAATTGCGCACACAGCGATATGTGCTGCTTCTCGTTTCACCCGGTCAAGACCATCACCACAGGCGAGGGCGGCGCAGTCACGACCAACTCAGCAGTGCACGCCGCGGCTCTCAGGACGTTCCGCCACCATGGCATCGTCGCCAACCCGTCCAGGGGCGCCTGGGTGTATGACATCCCCTCGCTCGGCTTCAACTACCGCCTCACTGATATCCAAGCGGCTCTCGGGTCGAGCCAGCTCCAGAAGCTCGACCGGTTCGTAGCCCGCCGCAACGAGCTGGCCAGCCGGTACAGGGAACTGCTCGCTGGCAGCACCGTTGGCCTGCCGCCTGAAGCCCCCGATGGGTTCGTTCACGGCCGGCACCTGTTTCCAGTCGTTGTCGAGTCCCGGGACCTGGTGTTCGCGGCGATGCGTCAACGAGGAATCGGCGTCCAGGTGCACTACGTCCCCATCTACGCTTTGGGGGCTTACGCCGACCTGGGTTGCTCACCGGCAGACCTCCCACACACCGACGCGCTGTACCGGCGCCTCATCTCGCTGCCGATGTTCCCCGACCTCACCGAGGAAGACCAGGATCGCGTCGTCACGGCCCTGCTGGCAGTGCTGTGACAGAACGCGAGAACTGGCAAGAACCGGGCCCGCGCCCGCCCGAGTTGGTTCTCGGGACGGCTCAGCTCTGTGCTGCCTACGGGCTAGTCCGTCGACGCCCGGGCGCCCCGACTCCTGGCGATGCTGACCGATTGCTCGCCCACGCTGCGGCGATGGGCCTTCGGGCTCTCGACACGGCCCCGGCATATGGCGAAGCCGAGTCGGTCATCGGGCGATCTACGAGCAGGTTCACGGTTCACACAAAGCTCGATCCGTCAGTTCTGCCTGAGGAGTCGGTCCGCCGGTCAGTGCAGCGCCTGCTCAACAAATCGATCGACATCATCTACCTGCACGATTCAACCCTGCTCACACATGGAGAAAGTGCTCTGCTGGACCGAGCGGTGGCCGCCGCGGCAAGGTGTGGCGCGCGTCTCGGCGCGTCGATCTACACCGTCCAGGAGTTCGATGCTGCCTTGTCAGACCCTAGGATCGAGGCGGTGCAGGTTCCCCTCAACGTCTTGGACCGAAGGTTCGCCGGTGGCACCCTCGACAGGGCCGCCGAGCAGGCGACCGCCGTCTATGCAAGGAGCATTCTCTTGCAGGGCCTTCTTGCTGCGGATGCCGTGCCAGATGGTGAGGCAATGGTCCGCCTCGGGCCCTTCATCGGGGAGTTCACCGCGATTGCTCGATTTCTCGGCCGTTCGTCGCTCGCGCTGGCGATGGGTTGGGCCAAGCAGATCAAAGGGCTCACGGGAATCGTCATCGGTAGCGACAACGTCCAAGACTTGGATGCCTTGTTACGCACCTTCAACGGCGTTCGGCTTGATCCGGTAGAGTTGGCCCGCATCGACACGCTCCAGACCCCGCCCTTCGAGTGGGTGGATCCTCGAAGCTGGTCGATGCAACCACAAGGAAAGCGATGAGCGATCAGCCGCGGGTGGTGGTGATCGTGCAGGCTCGCCTCGGCTCGATCCGCTTGCCCGGGAAGGTTTTGGCCCCGGTGCTAGATCGTCCATTGCTGGCCAATCTTCTCGCCCGTCTCGGTAGGGCATCTCGCATCGACCAGGTAGTACTCGCCGTCCCTGACACCCCCGCCAATGACCCATTGGCGGACCTCGGAACCGCCGAGAGCGTGACCGTGTTCCGGGGGTCAGAGCTCGATGTGCTTGACCGGTACCACCAGGCAGCTTCAGAATCGGCCGCGGAGATCGTGGTGCGGATCACCGGTGACTGCCCGCTGGTTGACCCGTCGCTGGTCGACACGTTGGTTGGCCGGCTCATCACCAGTGAACTGGACTACGTGCACACCGGCGAGGGCTTCCCCGACGGCTTCGACGTGGAGGTGTGCACCTTCGACTCTCTGGCCACCGCTGCGGCCAGAGCGGTCGACCGGGCCGATCGTGAGCACGTGACCCGGTTCTTGCGAACCAGCGGGCAGTTCCGGTGCGAGACAATCGAGAGCCAGGTCGATCTGGGCCATGAGCGCGTGACCGTCGACGAGCCCGAAGATCTCGAAGTCATCAAAGCTGTCTTCGAGACCTTCGGCCACAACGAGTTCACCTTCGATGATGTCGCCGCCCTCATGGGCCGAAACCCCCGGCTCTTCGGGGCGAACCGTGGCGTGCGGCGCAACGACGGCGCCGCCACCAACTCGGGACAGAAGCTCTGGCAACGTGCCAAGCACGTGATCCCCGGCGGCAACATGTTGCTGTCCAAGCGTAGCGAGATGCATCTGCCCGGCCGGTGGCCGACGTATTTCAGTCGGGCCCAGGGCTGCACTGTGTGGGACCTCGATGGTCAGCCCTTCACTGACGTGGGCCTCATGGGTGTTGGGACGAACATCTTGGGTTACGCGCACCCCAAGGTGGACGAAGCTGTCCGCCGCGTCGTGGACACCGGCAACCTGTCCACGTTGAACTGCCCCGAAGAGGTCGAGCTGGCCGAGCGGCTCGTCGCGCTGCATCCCTGGTCAGACATGGCGAGGCTCACGCGGGCAGGCGGAGAGGCGTGCGCGGTGGCCACGCGCATCGCGCGGGCGGCATCGGGGCGAGATGTCATAGCGTTCTGTGGCTACCACGGCTGGCATGACTGGTTCCTCGCGACGAGCCTCGACGAGGGGTCGGCACTCGACGCGCACCTACTGCCCGGGCTCGAACCGGCCGGTGTACCACGTCGGCTGGCCGGCTCAGCGGTCCCGTTCGAATACAACGATTTGCAGTCGCTGGAGAAGGTGCTGGCCGGTGGCGATGTGGGTGCGGTCTTCATGGAGGTACAACGCTTGACCGAACCGATGCCCGGCTTCTTGGAAGGTGTCCGGGCGCTGGCCACCAGGTACGGGGCGGTCCTTGTGTTCGACGAGTGCACGTCGGGGTTCCGCAAGAACCTCGGCGGGCTGCACCTGGTCAAGGGCGTCGATCCAGACATCGCGGTCTTCGGAAAGACCCTCGGCAACGGCTATGCCATCAACGCGGTGATAGGACGGCGGGAGGTCATGGAGCACGCGCAGGACTCGTTCATCTCGAGCACGTTCTGGACCGAACGAATCGGACCTGCGGCCGCGCTCGCCACCTTGAAGGTGATGCGAAGCGAGGATGCACCCGCACGTATCGATGCCATCGGCCGCGAGGTGCAGGGGTGCTGGGCCGAGCTGGCGCGGTCAGCCGGGCTCGAGATCCATGTACAGGGCATCCCGGCGTTGGCATCGTTCCAGGTGACCAGCCACGAGGCGCTCGTCGCGAAGACCTACATCACACAGGAGTTGCTCGAAAAGGGGTATCTGGGTGGGACCCTGCTCTACGCGTCGATCGCCCATGAACCATCGATTCTCGATGGTTACCTCGACGTGCTCGGCCCCGTCTTCGATCGCGTAGCATCTACCCCAGCTGAGGACCTAGTCACGATGATCAACGGACAAGTATGCGATGGCGGCTTCCGACGACTCGTTTGAGACCATGCCAAGCAGCTCGATGGCTGACCACACCCACCTTGCACCGACGCCGGTGTGGGCCCCGTCTTGCGTGCAGATCGTGACACCGAGAACGCGCCTTCATCCCGTCAGCTCACGCCACGTCACTCCCACCTACGTCAGTTGGCTGAACGATCCAGAGGTTAGCCGCTTCCTGGAGAGTCGCTTCGTCGAGCAGACACTCGGCTCGGTAACGGACTTCGTGAGCACGATGGCACAGGACCAAGACGTGTTGTTCCTGGCCATCGAGCGGGCCGACGACGGCCAACACATCGGCAACATCAAGGTTGGGCCGGTCAACTGGCGTCACAGCACCGCTGAGGTCGGAATACTGCTCGGAGACAAGAGCACTTGGGGACTTGGCTATGCCTCCGAAGTCATCACCGCTGTCTCAACCTATGCTCTCGATCGTGCATCATTGGTGAAGCTGACCGCTGGGGCCTATGCAGCCAACGTCGGTTCGGTGAAAGCCTTCGAGCGTGCCGGCTACGAGATCGAAGGTCGAAGGATCGCTCAAGTCGTCACCACCGGGGGCCGGGATGACGTGGTGCTCCTCGGGAGGGTCCGAGGAGGGCGCGAGCGTTGAGGTGGGTCGATCTCCGGGGCAGCCGCTCATCCGCGACCTTCGCTGGCCTGCATGCCAGGTTCTCGACCGCGTCGCGCTGCCACGGCGAGTGCGGGGCACAGATCCAGACGTCCATCGCGTAGGTGTCCACGAGGGTCTGCCATTCGGCCACTCGCTGCCTTGGTCGAAGGTCAACGAGGTCCAGGTGAATGGGGGCGCACGTTCACCGACCCGCGGGCTCGTCGCCGCGGTCGTGGGGGTGTACAAGGGTCTGTGTAAGAGGGATCCACCAGCCGGCGTGCTGAGCCCTCAAGGCTTGTACGCCAGGAGGAACCCGAATCATGACGATGACCCAAGAACCCACGACGACAACCAC
>JAHFUU010000008.1 GCA_023264915.1 Microthrixaceae bacterium
TCGACGACGCGATCCCAGTCGCGGTCATCGAAGGATGGTTGGTTCCAAAGATGCGGCAGCCGTCTCGCGTCGAACCGCTCAGGCGATCCGGCGGAGAAGCCTCCCTCCATGGTCCGGCCCGCTTGGTCGCCCCAGGCGTCAGCGATGAGACCACGCCAGCTCTGGTCGGACACGACCGAGGATGAGTCACCCAGGTCAGCCTCCAGCACGAACGCGCCGCCCCCCAATCCAAAGGTGGGGTTGACCGGCATCCACCATGCAGTCGGTTGACCGTAGTAGCGGACGAGGACGGCGAGGGTGTTGTCACCCGCTACGAGGAACGGCGCGATGTCGATGAGGTCATAGTGGAGCCGCCTCGGGTTGGCGCGCACGGGGCCTCGGGCGGCCTCCTCACCGTTGAGCCAGATCACATACCGCGAGTCGCCGGTGAAGCGCGCTACTGCCCGCGCGGGCACGGCCGCCACGCGGAACGAATGGCGCATGCAGGCCCAACTCCTTGCGGCCGTGCGGTCGATGTCGGGGCTTGCGTCACCGTTGATGCCGATGGGCGGGTACTCCGGCCATATCCACCGCCCGCGCCATCTCTGACCGCCGAATGGATTGTCCAACTCACACCTCCTTGGTTGCCATGAGCATCATGGCAACTTTGAGCGTCGCGTGCTCGTGCGAGTGCTGGCCGACCGACGTTGCGGACCTGACCACAAGGTCCGGTCGCGTCCACCGCTGAGATTGCGTACCCTTTCCGGCGATGACTGACTACCAGCCCCCTTTCCGCGACATCGGATTCGTGCTCGACCACCTCGTAGACATGGACGAGCTGTGCCAGCTCGAGCCCTTCAAGCACACCGATCCAGCCACGATCAAGGGCGTTCTCGAGGAGTACGGCCGGTTCGTGGCGGACCAGGTCGCCCCTTTGAACCGCATCGGCGACGAGCAGGGCAGCGTGCACGACCCGGTCACAGGCTCGGTAGCGACGCCCGACGGGTTCGCTGATGCCTACCGGCAGTACGTAGCGGCGGGCTGGGGGGCGGTGCCCTTCCCCGCCGAGTACGGCGGGGGCGGATTCCCGTGGGTCATGGGGATGGCGATGCAGGAGATCATCACCTCGGCGAACATGGCGTTCTCGATGGCGCCCCTTCTCACCCAAGGCGCGATCGAGATGCTCCTCGAGCATGGCAGCGAGGAGCAGAAGGAGATCTACGTGCAGAAGATGGTCACCGGTGAGTGGTCCGGGACCATGAACCTGACCGAACCACAGGCAGGTTCTGACCTCGGGGCGATCCGCACCAAGGCCGTCAAGCAGGACGACGGCACCTACCTGATCACCGGGACCAAGATCTTCATCACCTTCGGCGAGCACGACATGGCCGACAACATCGTGCATCTCGTGCTTGCCCGCACGCCCGACGCGCCCCCTGGGACCAAGGGCATCTCGTGCTTCGTCGTGCCCAAGTTGATGGTGAACGACGATGGCAGCGTCGGGGCCCGAAACGACCTCAAGTGCGTCTCGATCGAGCACAAGCTCGGGATCAAGGCGAGTCCCACCTGCGTCATGTCCTATGGCGACAACGGCGGCGCCGTCGGCTACCTGATCGGCGAAGAGAACCAGGGCATGCGGTACATGTTCACGATGATGAACAACGCCCGGCTGTCGGTGGGTCTCGAAGGCATGTCAGTGGCTGAGCGCGCTTACCAGGACAGCCGCCAGTATGCCCAAGAGCGCCGGCAGGGCCGCGCCCTCGGTTCGGAGGCGGGCGAGCAGTCTCTGATCGTCGAGCATCCCGACGTGCGTCGCATGTTGATGACCCAGAAGGCCCTCGTCGAGGCCATGAGAGCGGTCATCTACGTCGAGGCCGAGTCGATCGACCTCGCTCGTCACCACCCCGACCCGGAGATGCGCGAGGTCAAGCGCGATCTGGTCGAGCTGCTCACGCCAGTGGCCAAGGCCTGGTGCACCGACATGGGCGTCGAGGTGGCTTCTCTTGCCATCCAGGTGTATGGCGGGATGGGCTTCATGGAGGAATCAGGGGTGCCCCAGCACTTCCGTGACGTGCGGATCACGCCGATCTACGAGGGCACCAACGGGATTCAGGGCATGGACCTCGTCGGTCGCAAGCTGCCCCTCAAGGGAGGCGGGGTTGTCACCGAGTTCCTCTCGATGATCGCGAGCCTTGACCCGGTCCTGTTGAGGCATGGAACGCGGCTCAAGCCGGTCCGCTCCCATCTTGCCGAAGCACTCACCACCCTGGCTGACACTACCCACTGGATCCTGGAGCACGGCATGGATGACCCGCGCGACGCCCTCGCGGGAGCCACCCCGTACCTTCGGATGTTCAGCCTGGTGACAGCGGGCTGGCTGATGGCGCGCCAGGCTCTGGTGGCAAAGACCGCGCTCGACAACGGCGAGAGCGACCCGAGCATCGAGGCCAAGCTGGCCACGGCGCTGTTCTTCTGCGAGCACATACTCCCGGCCGCCAACGGTCTCGCGCCAGCGGTCACGGCTGGCTTCGCCAGCACGATGGCCGTCCCGCCCGAGCTCCTTTGAGGTCACCACGCCTCCGCGACGCCGTGCTTGTCCAGCCGCGGGTGCGGGGTAACGTCAGCCGGTGATGGTCGACTCCATGGTCTTCGACGTCATCGCGTCGATCCCAAGCCCTTCCTCGAGCCGCCTTGGCCCGTTCACGGCCTACGGCCTGATGATCGCTACGGGCGTCGTCCTTGCTGTCTTGCTGGCCCGGCGCCGTTGGGCTGACAGGGGAGGCGATCCCGAAGACATGGTGAGCATCGCGCTCTGGGCCGTACCTTCGGGCCTGGTGGGTGCGCGGCTGTACCACGTCATCACTGACAACCAGAAGTACCGGGACAACTGGCTGGACGCGTTGAAGGTCTGGCAGGGGGGCCTCGGCATTCCCGGCGGGATACTCGTCGGGGTGGGTGTGGGCGTGTACGTGGCTAACCGCAAGGGGCTGCGGTTGGCCCCGGGCCTTGACTCGGTGGCGCCGTGCCTGCCGCTGGCACAAGCGATCGGCAGGTTGGGCAACTACTTCAACCAGGAGCTCTTCGGACGCCCGACCGACCTGCCCTGGGGGTTGGAGATCGATCCGGGGCACCGGCCAGTCGAGTACGTGCAGTTCGCCACCTATCACCCGACGTTCCTCTATGAGATGCTGTGGAACCTGGCGCTGTGCGGCTTCTTGATCTGGATCGACAAGAAGCGAGTGCTCCGACCCGGCCGGGTCTTCGCGCTGTACGTCGGTGGCTACTTCCTCGGACGCCTGTGGGTCGAGTCCCTGCGATCTGACGAGGCCAACGTGATCCACGGGCTGCGGGTCAACATCTGGACCTCGTTGGTCTGCATTGCCGGCGCGGCACTGTTCCTGGTGATCGGCGGTGTCAGGCGCCGCCCCGGCGACAGTGACGACCCGTACCTCGGCGGCGAGAGCTTCGGCACTGCGCAGGACCCAGAGGTCGCCGCCACCGGAGCTGAGCGGCACGACCCTGAAGAGCCGACCGGTGTCGAGCCAAGCGAGCCACGAGGGCCCGACGGCGTTGGATCTGCCCCAGGTCCTTAGAGCGCCCTCTCGCTCGCGAGCACTGAGAGAAGCGACTCTGCTCGGTCTGCGATCCTTGATGCACGGTAGGTCGCGTCGACACGGGCGGCCTGCTCGCGCACACCGACTGCCACCTCGTTGCGAGATCCGGAGTCCTCCCAAGTGTTCGATGCACGAAGTCGCCGCGCGGCAGCGCCGTAGTCGGCAATTGCATCGGGTCGCGCACCTTCGTGCAGGCCCGCATTGGTGCGCATCCGCCGGCAGGCCTCACGGTGAGCCAGTCGGTCAGCCGTGTTGGTCATCAACGTCGTCATCGCCTTGCCGCCTTCTTCGTCGCCGAACCGCTCGCCACCGAACGGCTCTTGGTGACCAACAACATCGGGGCCCACGGCCGGGACCCATAGGGGGCAGCGGTCACACAGAGGGGGTCAGCCGTCACAGCGCCTTTCAGCAGGAACGCGGCACGAGCACCCCCTTTGGTGCCCCGAAGGCTGAGGTCGACGACCGGCGGTTCAGAGAGGTCAGCCGCTGAGGGGAGGTGCCGCACCTTCGGGCACCCCGGCGATAGGGCCGGTTGCGAACGCCGCGTCCATGCTCATCTGATCAAAGGACTCACGGCCCGCGAGCCGATGCAGATGGCTGTTCTCGCGGAGCACGAGGTCGAGTCGGTTGTAGGGGTGGTACTTGGACAGCTCGCGGGGCGGTCGGGGCGGTGGGAACAACAACAGCTCACGGATGTCATATGCGATGCAGTAGATGATCGTGCGCTCGAAGGCGTTCGGCGCTGAGAACAGCTCGGGGTAGTCAGCCGCCAGCCAGTAGGGGATGGGCGCGTAGTCCTCTGTGCGGGTGAGGTGCTCGTAGTCGTCGGCCACATGCAAGAAGGGGTACGCGCAGAAGCGCAAGAAGATGTCCAGATCGACGTCTCGGGGTGCGCCATGTGACCACTCGAAGTCGAGCAAGGCGGTGATCTGCTGCCCGTCCCAGAGGACGTTCTCGAAGTGGAGGTCGCCGTGGACCAGATGGGAGGTGTCAAAGGCGCCAAGCACCCAGGACGTGTCAAGAACAATCTGGCGGAGCCTGTCTATGAACCAGCTCTCGACATGTTGGAGGGCAGCGGCTTTGTCAAGAGCAGACAGGAGCGGATCCGCGGCGTTGAAGCTGGTTCCGCCGATGAGCTGGGGTGTGTCGATCTCGGGCAGATCGGCGGGACACCGCACTCCGTGGAGCGATCGCAGGATCTTGCTCAGCTGCCGGGTCGATTCTCGCCGCTCTTCGACGGTCATCGTCGGCCACGCTCTGCTGAGGATCGTTCCACGATGACGCCTGAGGATGAGCCAATCTGCGCCCAGCTGCCCACCGTATGCAATGACCTCGGGATAGTTGACCGATGCAGGCAGATGGGGGCCGAGGGCAGCCTCCCTTCTGAGCCTCTGGTTGGGTTGGCGGTTGACACGGACAACGAAGTCCGGAGACAGCCAGACCTCGTTCGTGACGCTGCTGGCCCTTTCGAGAGGCGCGTGCGCGTCAAGCCCGGCCTCCATCAGGGCGCGGCGGGCCCTGGCCATGGCAAAGGTGTCGTTCACCTGTGGTGATGCCCGCATGTCATGTTTCCCAAACCCGATTCCGCGTGCTTCGCGTGTGGTCAGCCTCCAGACTACGCGGACCTCCGGGCTCACCGGGTCTTTCCCGGTGTCGCCCCCCGACCGCGTTGGTCCGTGCCGCACTCGTTGGAGGTTCTGATCGGCTCAGTAGGCTGCTTCGGAAGCGGCCTGGGTCCTGGCCGGCTACAGGAGGTGCGCCATGTCGCTCTATGACATCCCGATCCGAAGCCTCGACGGGGAACCCGGTCTCCTCCAGAGTCAGCGGGGCAGGGTCGCAATGGTCGTGAACGTCGCCTCTCGCTGCGGCCTGACCCCCCAGTACGAAGCCCTGGTGAAGCTTCACAGGCGCTATGCCGACCGTGGCTTCTGCGTCATCGGCATACCATGCAACCAGTTCCTCAACCAAGAACCTGGGTCACCAGAGGAGATACGGGAGTTCTGCTCCAGCACCTACGGGGTCGACTTCCCGCTCGCTGAGAAGGTCGATGTGAACGGCGAGAACCGTCATCCCCTCTATGACCAACTCACACGGATCGCTTATGCCTCGGGGGCACCGGCAGGCGACATCCTGTGGAACTTCGAGAAGTTCGTCGTGTCTGCCGACGGGGAGGTCATAGGTCGTTTCAGGCCCCAAACCGAGCCAGATGACGAACGGATCGTCGCACTGATCGAGCAGAGCCTCCCTTCAAGCAGCGCCGGAGGACCCGCATCGAGCCAAGGGCCTGCGTCAGAGGACGACCACGATGACCATGGACGGGTAACAAATCCCCGGTGAGACCTCTAGTGGAGCCCTGGTGATGCCGACGGTAAAAGGGCCTCCGCGCGACCTCGCGACGGCGCGTCCGGGGTGCATACTCAACAAGACAGGCGCCGACCGCCTGACCTGCAACGGGGATGGGGACGCGAATGACAGGTGAAGGGAACGACAGGGGTGGAGTGAAGGCTCCTCGGACGCTGTTCTCCCTGGGGCGCCCAGGCACCAAACGGCCCCGCGATGGTGCAGAGTCGACCGCAACGGTCGACGAAGAGATCACCATCGACGAAGCGGTCGAGGAGATGGAGATCCAGTATGCATGCGGTGCATGCGGGGCCTTGCTCCCCTCTGGCGCCTCGTTCTGTGGCGAGTGTGGCACACCGGTGGCGATTGAGGACGACGAGGTCGCCGATCACGGGATGCTCGATGAGCTCTCGGACTTCGATGAGTCTACCCAGCAGGCGACGGCCTTCGACCAGGAGGTTCTCCCCGGTCAGGAACCGTTGGCCGAGAGCCCGTCCATGGCCGCTGTGGACTTGGACGAGACCCTCACGGCCGACGAGACGATCGCAGCAGAGACGATCGCAGCAGAGACGATCGCAACGGAGACGATCGACGAGCAGGCCCCGATGGAGGGGGCAGTCACAGCGGGCGCCGGTGAAACCGATGCCTTCGATGCCCAGGCAGAGCCGGCGACCGACGTAGAGCCGATCCAGGCCGCGGGTGCTCACGAGGTTGAGGCCGCTGGACCGATCCTCGACTCACAGCAACCCGTTGGATCGACCTCAGCAGGCGGCGAGGGGGGCGAGCCGGTGGCGGCCGGTGGTTACGCAGGCGATCAGGACTCACAAGGCGCCAACGGCGACGTAGAGATCACCGAGTCCGGTGCACCGCCAGCTGAACCCGCGGCGGTGCTCTATGCCGACCCATCTATCGCTGAACCTCTTCCGCCACCCGCCGAAGGCACCTGGGCAGTCTCAGAGCCCCTGGTGGGCACGACCCAAGGTGACGCGGTTGCACAGGACTCGGGTTCGATGGCACCCGACGCTGGAGTCGGGATGGCCGGTGCGGCCGTCGCCGGGATGGCCGGGTTCGCGGCTCCCGAGATCGAATCGCCGCCAGAAGATGCCGAGCTGGCCGGGGACCAGGCTCTGCCGGGCGAGACGGCGACGACCTGGACGATCGCTCCTGAAGCGCCAGCGGGCAGTTCTGGTGACCAAGCGACCGCGACAAGCTTCGTCGGTACCACAGCAACAGCGATGCCCTACGGTGCTGGCCCCGTCGAGACGAGCCAGGCCGGAAGCAAGGCGTTGGTGGTCGTGGCGGCGGTGGTGGTCGGTGTCCTGCTGTTGGGCGGTATCGCCTTCGCCCTCACCCGCGGCGGCAGCTCCGACGTGGCAACCCAGCCAAGCTCCACGCCAACCACGGCCAAGAAGGCTGACCCGAACGCCGCTGCCAAGGCAAGCACGACATCCCAACCCAAGGCCGAATCCAGCACCACCGAGACGTCGGTGAGCTCGACTGAGTCGACGACCACACCAACCTCTGAGGACAGCGCATCCACCGCAACGACCAACACTGCGTCGGTCACGAGCCAGACAACCACACGAGGCCAGCCTCAGCCAACGACGCAGCAGACCATAACCACGCCGGGGCCGACCAGCGCGCAGCCTGCTGCCATCAACTTCAACGGCCCGGGCAGCTACCGTCTGGGCAAGGGAGGCTCGACCTCGTTCACCGTGACCAACTCGGGAGGGTCGCCGGGTGACTTCCATTGCAGTGGCAACGGCATCCAGGTCACCCCGAGCAGTGGTTCCCTCAACGTTGGTGGCAGCCAGTCAGTCGTGATCCAGGACTTCCGCAACGCTGGGGCCCGCTACACCATCAGCTGCGTCGGTGCAGGCGGTAGCCGCTACAGCGCCGAGGTGATAGTAGACAACTGATGCCGGACCCACCGGTCCGAGTTGGCGCCTACTCTCCAGCTTCATCGAAGATCGAGGACCCCGTCAGGTGAGTGCACGATCCCTGAGGGCCGTGCTGGCCGGGATGGTGCAGGCACGGTTGGCCGCGCTCGACCTGGCTCCATCGCACCTTCGGATCCTGGGCTCTTGCGATCCCAGAACCTGCGTCGATCTCGAGTTGCCCGAGCCCCATGCGGCCAGTGGCCTTCCCGCTCTGTTGGGGCGGACCCGTCAGCTCGGTCTGCCACGCGGGCACCGGCACCGAAATGGCGTGTACTACACACCGGAGGGTGTCGTGAATCGCTTGAGTGAGCTGGCCCTCGATGGGATCGGGGACCGGGTCCCCGGCGGGACGCCGCTTCGCATCTGTGATCCGGCGATGGGCGTGGGGGCGTTCCTGCTGGGTGTGGCCGAGCGGCTGGTGGGTCTCGGGTATCGTCCGAGCGAGGTGGTGGAGCGGTGCCTGTGGGGAGCCGACATCGACGAGCTGGCCGTCGCTGTTGCCGAGGCCGCCCTCTACATCTGGGCTGCGGAGCAGGGCGACCCGCCTGCTGGTGGCAACCTGGCCGTGGCGGATTCACTCCTCGATGGCCCTCGGGCCTGGGGCAGTGAAGGGGCAGGGTTCGACGCCGTGGTGGGGAACCCGCCGTTCCAGAACCAGCTGCAGAGCTCGACTGCCCGCCAGCAACCTGAGCGGCTCGCTCTGCGGGCTCGGTTGGGGCCGGTCGCGCGCGCATACACCGACGCTGCCACCTTGTTTCTCGTACAAGCAGTCCAGATGGCCGCCGAGGGTGGGCGGGTCGTGCTGGTGATGCCCCAGTCGTTCCTGACGGCTCGCGATGCCGGAGCGGCCCGCAGGCAGATTCTCGAAGAGGCGGAGCTGGTCGGTCTGTGGCACTGCAACGAGCCGCTGTTCCAGGCTCAGGTTCGTGTGTGCGCTCCGGTGCTGAAGGTTCGATCGAACAGGCCAAGAGGCCAGCAGCCAACGCTGTTCGACGCCGGTTCCGTGCCGCAGGGCTCGAGCGCTCATGCCAGGACGGCCGTCGCGCTGCCAGAGGGGCAGCTCTGTCGTTTCAGCGGTCCGAACGTCGAGCCCGCACCGCCGAGACCTTGGCGCACGGGTGAACCAGGGAGCCTCCCCACGTGGTCGCCACTCGTGTCGGATCTCCTCGGTGTGCCTGGGGTGATCCTCGAATCAGACAGGACGATCGGAGATCATGCGAGGGCCACAGCTGGGTTCCGTGACCAGTACTACGGGATCTCCTCTCACGTCGAGGAGGAGTCCGCACTCGTTGCTTCGGAGGCTGATCCGATCTGCAAGCTGGTGACCGCTGGTGCGATCGAGCCGGGTCGTGTGCTGTGGGGAAGTCGACCCACGCGCTTTGCCGGGGCGCGATGGGAGAGGCCAGTCGTTCACCTGGCAGGCCTGGACCCACGGTTGCGCCGATGGGCGACTGACCTCCTGGTTCCAAAGGTCGTGCTTCCAACCCAGACTCGCGTGCTCGAGCCGGCAGTCGACGAGCTGGGGGATTGGTACCCGTCGGTTCCGGTCATCGCTGTCATACCCGATGATCCCGCGATCCTCTGGCACATCTTCGCCGCGCTGCTGGCTCCCCCGGTCAGCGCGTGGGCATGGGCGAACCACGCCGGAGGCTCCCTCTCGGCAAGCACCCTCAAGTTGGCTGCTCGCGAGGTGTTGCGCCTTCCGGTCCCACCCGAAGGACCTTTGTGGGATCGGGGAGCGCGCCTGGCACGGGCCGTCCACGCCGCCCAGGACGCGCAGGATTGGAGATCGGCGCTGGAGGCTGTGGGCCAGGCGATGTGTGACGCGTACGGGGTCGCGCGTGAACCGATCCTCCAGTGGTGGTTGGGACGGCTGCCGCTGTGGCGTGACCGGTGACCGCCGACACCCTTGGCAAGCCGAGCGTGTCCGAGCTTGGTTGGCGGCCTGATTGTGGCCGACTTGCTTGCTAAGGTGTTGAAGCGACATCACGAGCGGCCCAGCGTGCTGGGTCCGGCAACCTGGGACGGACACCCAAGGTGCCATCCCGCCAGTTGGCGGGGATGCGGCCGAGCCAGCCCAAGGGTTGGCAGGGCAACCAAGTGTCCGGGTGGGGGAGATCTCACCCGAACCCGACGGTTCGAGTGATGTCCATCCCGATCACCTCACCAAACCCGTATCCCGCCGAACATGACTGATCGCGCCAAGCACCGAGCACCGATCACAACGGACAGGCTTGCCCCGACGGGGGCTTGGCGCGTGGGGGACCCGGCCGGTCGCAGGAAGTTCATGGCGCTTCCCACCAGGCATCGCTTCCTCCTCGAAGGCGGCGGCGCTCTGAGCGAGGTGATTGTGGCCTATGAGACGTGGGGGCGCCGTGATGATCACGGTGACAACGCCATACTGATCTGCCATGCGCTCACCGGCGACTCCCATGCCGCGGGCAGGGCAGGACCGGGTCACCTGGCAGCCGGATGGTGGGACCCACTGATCGGTCCGGGCCGAGCTATCGATACGGACCGGTACTTCGTCGTGTGCGCCAACATCCTCGGCGGCTGTCAGGGGTCAACCGGCCCGGCATCGCCTGATCCCCAGTCTGGGCTGCCATACGGGAGCCGGTTCCCGGTGGTCTCCATCCGGGACATGGTCCGTGTTCAGGCGGCCCTGGCCGACGAGATCGGCGTGAGCCGCTGGCGCTCGGTCATCGGTGGCTCGATGGGAGGCATGCAGGTTCTCGAGTGGGCGGTGATGTATCCAGAACGAGTCCGGTCGGTTGTCCCGATCGCCACGACCGTTGCTGCCACCGCGCAGCAGATCGCCTACAGCATGGTGCAGCGAAGCTCGATCCAGCTCGACCCCAACTGGCTCGGTGGCGACTACTACGACCAGGCCCGCGGCGCAGGCCCTACCCGCGGCCTGGCCAACGCGCGGGCGCTCGCCCAGATCACATATCGCAGCGACGAGGTGTTCAGGGAACGGTTCGGTCGCAACGTGGTGGATCCCCTTGACGAGTTCGAGCCTTGGCAACGGTTCGACGTCGAGGGCTACCTCGACTACCACGGCGCCAAGCTTGCCCGCCGGTTCGATGCCAACTCCTATCTGGTCATCGCCAAGGCGATGGATCTCCATGATCTGGGTCGCGGCCGAGGCGGCATCCGCGCAGCGCTCAGCCGGGTGAGTTGCCCAACTTTGACCATGAGCATCACGACCGATGCCCTGTACTACCCCTACCAGCAGGAGCAGATCCGTGACGTGCTCCGGTCCTATGGTGTCCATGTCGAGCACGCGGTCATCGACAGCCCGCACGGCCATGATGCGTTCCTGCTCGAGACCGACCAGATGGCCGAACCGCTCACGAAGTTCCTCGCCGCGCTCGACTAAGAAGTGATCCGCCAGGAAGCCCCAATGCCTGCTGAAGAACCCGCCATAGACGCCGACCAGGAGCTTCCCGGCCCACGTCCCCCCTACCTTGCCGAAACCGTCGCGATCAGGGCCGGGCGCGCCCACCACGGGGGTTCGCTCGCGCCGGTGTTGTTCCCCACCACGACCTTCGTCACTGACACAGTCGCGCAGGCACGGCAGATGGCCACCGCGGCAGGGGCGACGCACTTCTACTCGCGCTATGGCAACCCGACGGTTGCTGATTTCGAAGATGCTGTCGCCGCGCTCGAGGGTGCTGAGACCGCTCGCGCGTTCGCCTCAGGGATGGGAGCGGTCAGCGCTGTCGTGCTCGGGATCTGCTCCAAGGGTGACCACATCGTCGCGCAGCGCCAGCTCTATGCAGGAACCCAGCTGCTGTTGCAGACGGCGTGTCCCCGCTTCGGGATCGAGGTCAGCTTCGTCGACGCGACCGAGCCCGGCTCGTTCGCCCGTGCCGTCCAGCCCGGCCGAACGACACTCGTCATCGCCGAGACCCCTGCAAATCCGCGGCTTGATCTGGCGGACCTGGACGAGGTCGGAGCGATATCAGGACCGGTGACGGTGGTCGATTCCACGTTCGCGACGCCGCTGGCGCAAAGGCCGCTCGACCACGGTGTCGATCTTGTCCTGCATTCGGCCACCAAGGGTTTGGCGGGCCACAACGACGCGACCCTGGGGGTCGTCGCTGGATCCAGCGAGCTCATCAACTGGTTGTGGTCGTTCGCGGTGCTCCAGGGGGCCAACGCATCTCCTTTTGACGCGATGAACGGTTTGAGAGGACTCCGGACGTTGGGTGTCAGGCTGCACCAGCAGACCGAGACGGCCCAGCGGCTGGCCGGTGTGCTCGAAGACAGGGAGGACGTTGACCAGGTTCGTTACCCGGGCCTCACCTCACATCCCCAGCACGATCTGGCCAAGCGCCAGATGAACCTTCCGGGTGGGTTGCTGTGCTTTGACGTCAAGGGCGGACGCGAAGCGGGCAGCCGCTTCGTGGAAAGCGTTCAGGTCGCACAGCTCGCAGCGTCACTCGGAGGCCCCGAGACTCTGGTTACGCACCCCGCGTCCACGACCCATGTCAACCTCACCTCTGAGGAGCTTGCCGCGAACGAGATCGGCGAAGGCACGGTTCGCGTCTCGGTGGGCCTCGAGCATGCCGACGACGTGATCAGGGACTTCCAGAACGCGCTTGACCTGGCTGGGCGAGGGGGGTCCTTGCCGGAGACACCGTCAAAGTAGGCCAAAAGGCCTATGTTTCCCTCAGGCCCGGCTGAGTGCTTGCCGATACGACTTGCGTGGGAACCTGCGGCAGCTGCGGCGCTCACCTGAGCACGACGGATCGCTACTGCATCGCGTGCGAGGCTCCGAACATGGGCGGCAAGCTCAAGCCGCGGTTCCGATCCACCCTTGACGACCTGGCCTGGGAGGCGGCCAAGCCGGACCTTCCCGTCGGCACGCCCATGTGTCCCCGATGTGGCGAGCCCGACCTGGACGGCGTCGAGTTCTGCTCGCTCTGTGGGATGGGCATGGCGCAGGCGCCGAGGTTCGGAGTTGACGTGCGTGTCGACGGAGTGTGGCTCACCCCCGGTCCGCACGGGATCCTCACATACCGCTCGGTCCGACAGCGCTCGCGCGTCTTCAGGTCGGTGCTGATGCTCGCGCTGGTCGTCGCATCCGCGTGTGGGTTCATGCACCTGGCCTACTACGCGGGGCTCGATACCCTCCTTCCGTCACTACCGGTGAGCAATGAGACCTGGGCGGATTGGATCGCACGGCTCGGTGTCGAGATGGCAGGCATCTGTGTGCTTGCTTGCTTGGTGGGCGCATGGTGGAACAGCCGTGCCTACCGCAACCTGATTCCAATGCAGGTCAGGGGTCTCCGTCTTCCACTGTGGGCTGCCCGCATCGGCTGGTTGGTACCGCTTGCCAACGTCTGGATCTCGAAGTTGCTCATCGATGATCTCTGGCGTGCCAGCAACCCCTCACTTGGGTACCGCTCCAAGGCGTGGCGCAAGCAGCCCCCCTGCCTGATGTCCAACGTCGGCTGGGTCGGGCTTGTCGGAGGCTTGCTGCTCGTTCCGTTGTCCTACGCCGCAACTCCAGAGGTCGTGGTTGGGCACGAGGGCCAGCAGCGTGTGGGCTTGTTGATCGGTGCCGCAGGCTTTTTCATGTTGGTCCTGGGATTCGGCGTGTTGGCTGCGCTGGTCGACCAGATAACCGATCGCCAGGAGGCGCGTGTCGATCGACTGGGCACCTCCCCCCACCCGTCGCCCCTTGATCACCAGGCAGCCCTCGATGAACAGGCTGAAGTGATGGCCGCAGCGGCGGCGGCAGCGGAGGTAGCCGCCAAGAGTGGCCGGCTCGAACAGCGGCCCGCCAGTGGCGATCCCCTTTGGGGATCGTACTGACGAGCGACGATCTGACGGCGCGCGGGTCAGCTGACCGGTGGCAACGGCGGTGACGGCGCAGTGGTGGACAGCCCTGACGGCCGTGGGGGAGCGGAACTTCTCAGGTCACGGTGGCAGAGGCCCGCCCGGCGGCACCCCGGTTCCCTCGCCTGTCGGCCCGGTGCGCGGGCGCACTAGTCTAAGAGGGCCGTCCTGAGTCGATCTGTGGGTGTGTCTTGTAGGCCCATGACAGCTCTGATCACGTACAACCGAGGATTCTGACGTGACAGCCATGACCTCTCGTTCCTTGCTACTCCGTCGAGTGGTGATCCTGTTGCCCCTTGGGGTGCTGCTGCTCATCCCGATCCGGGTCGCGTCGGCCGATCCGCCGACCTCGTCGACCCCGTCCTCCAGCGCACTGACGACCCAGACCACACAAGGAATCGTCACCACCACGAGGTACGTGACGACCACGACCAAGTCGTCGGTGCCGGTGACGAGCGTTCCACGTGCCACCACAACCTTGCCGAGATCGACGACTGTCCCGCGACTCACATCGACACTCCCACCGACGACGCCTGCTCCGACGACGCTTCCGCCGACCACGACAACCGAGGCACCGACGACGACGACCACCGCTCCCACCACGACGACGTCAGCTCCGGTCAAGCAGGCTGAGGCCGCTTCATCGAGCACCGGACGCCTGCCTTTGGTGGTCGGCGGACTGGTGGGCGTCGGCACCGCAATTGCCGCCCTGACGTTCTTGTTCTGGCGCCACACAAGACCCGAGTACGACGACTACTACCCCTATGACGACGAGATCGAAGAAGCGGCCTCCAGCGACGATGCGTTGGCCGTCTCAGCAGCGACCGAGGCGGGCGTCTCCTCCTCGAAGCCAGCGTTGGTCTCGTCGTCGGTGGGTCAAGAGGCGGCCGTCGTGGGCGCGGCCGGTGCGTCTGCTCTCAGCCGCTCGGCCTACCCTCCTGATGACCAGGCGAGTGTCGTGGTCAAGCCGCTGTCGGTGCTGAAGGACAGCGAGAAGGGGTCCTCACCTCCCGACCCTCTTTCGCCGGGGGGCGGCTCACAGGGGGATGACGAGGAAGCTGCCGCCGCCGGCGATGGCCAAGCGAATGGCTCTTCGAACGGCCACCCTGGTGGCTCTGAGTCCTCTGGGAAGGGCGACCCCACTTCCGGCGGTCCCGAAGCGGCCTCGACGGCCGTGCTTGCAGAGACGTCTCGTTTCGTGAAGGGCTCCGAGGGACAGGGGGCGCTGCCGGAGGTGGGCAGTGATCTCTTCGAAGACTCGACAGAGCCGTCAGACAGGCCACGATCTGCCGGTCCGCGGTCGGCGTCCACGTATTTGGCTGCGGACGATCACAGACCGGCGCCTGAGGACCCCGAGGCTGTCCAAGCTCGCCACGGGGAAGGCGTCGTTGCCGGATCAGAATCGTTGCCGGTGACCCGCGATGCCGGCCTCGACGACAGGCACGATGGCCTCGACGGCAGTCCACATGTCCAAGGGGATGACCACACCGATGACGAGATCCTCCCCGGTGGCGAGGTGCACTTGCTCTTCACCGATGAGGTCGCGGTTCACGGCGATCAAGACGATGCCGACTACCTCAATGACGACGTGCTCCGGGCCGATGACGGCCTCGATTGGGACGACGAGCTTGGTGAGATGTCCGATGAGGAGTTGGCTGAACCCGACTCGGGCGAGTCCGAGATCGCGGATCCGCGGTCCGCTGTTGTCGATCCCGTTGGGGGAGGGTTGTCAGCCGTGACGATCCTCGGTCCCATGCGGCCAGGCACTCGGATCGACGATGCCGGTCATCAATCCCCGGTCCTCGAACCCGACCTCGAGATAGTCACGCTCGAAGACATCGAACAAGCAAGGGCTGGCAGCCGGTCAGGGCGCGACGATGGCTGACTCCCTTGACGTCGATGCCATGATCCAGCGCTTCCGCGACCGTGCAGACGCCGTCAAGAGTCGTCCGCTGCCACCGGTTGCGGGTGAGGAGCGTGCAAGCTTCGTGAGGCAAGCACAGCTGGACTACCAGGACTTCGCGATGATGGGTGACGCTGCCGGGTCGATCGAGGACGGCGTGCTCGTGTTGAAGGTCGACCTCCGACCTCAGGACGCAAGAGGCTAGGTGGCTACGGTCTGGCCGTCGCGTGCTCCGGCCTCGTGCATGAGATGACGCTGGGCTCGGATCGGTTTCATCGGGCTCTCCGTGCCATCGACGAGGCCAACGCGTCAGACCCAGCCCTCGTCGAGCACGAAGGCGAGATGCGACCCAGGGCGCTTGTCCATTCAGAGCTCATGGCGAGCTGGGTCAATCGGCTCGATCCGAGCGCGTCCGAGACACAGCAGATAGCGGCGCGCGCAAGCCACCTACGCCGGTGGGCGACGGCCCGCTCGTCCTTTCCGTCTGGACGCGTGGGCTACTTGAGGTGGCGCCGCCTGGCGGCCCAAAGGCAGGGAGAAGAAGTCGCGGTGATCCTGGACAGCTGTGGCTATGA
>JAHFUU010000258.1 GCA_023264915.1 Microthrixaceae bacterium
GGTGGATGATCGCCTCGAGATCTGACGGGAACGGGTTGAGATGCGTGAGGTGGGCCTGGACTGCCTTGCGGCCCTTCTCTCGAACCCGGTCTATCGCCCCGTCGATCGCACCCCACGTCGAGCCCCAGCCGATCACAAGGATCTCAGCGTCCTCGACGTCACCCCTCAACTCGATCGGCGGGATGTCTTTGGCGATTCCCGCCACCTTCTCTGCCCGCAAGGCCACCATGCGCCCGTGGTTCTCGGGGTCATATGAGACGTTTCCGCTGCCGTCTTCCTTCTCGATTCCGCCGATCCGGTGCATCAGCCCTGGCGTGCCCGGCAGTGCCACTGCCCGCGCCAGCGTCTCGGGGTCGCGCAGGTACGGCCAGAACTCCGGGTTGCCCTCGTCATCGACGTGGTTGAACTCAGTCGTCAAGTCGTAGGTGAGCTTGGGAAGCGCTGACACCTCGGGGATCTTCCATGGCTCCGCGCCGTTGGCGATGTAGCCGTCGGAGAGGATCATCACCGGTGTGCGGTACTTCAGCGCTATGCGGGCAGCCTCGATCGCCACGTCGAAGCAGTGGGCGGGACTGTGAGCCGCGACTATCGGCAACGGGGACTCGCCGTGATGGCCATACATTGCCAGCATCAGGTCGGACTGCTCTGTCTTGGTTGGAAGCCCGGTCGAGGGTCCCCCCCTTTGGATGTCGATTATCAGCAGCGGCAGCTCGAGGCTGATGGCGAGGCCGATCGTCTCGGCCTTCAACGCGACGCCCGGCCCGCTGGTGGTGGTGACGCCCAGATGCCCACCGTAGGAGGCGCCCAGCGCAGAGCCGATCCCCGCTATCTCGTCCTCGGCCTGGAGCGTTCGCACACCGAAGTTCTTGTGCTTGGACAACTCATGGAGGATGTCGGAGGCAGGCGTTATCGGGTAAGAACCCAAGAACAGGGGCAGCCCGGACTGCTGGCTGGCGGCGATCAGGCCCCACGCCATGGCGGTGTTGCCACTGACGTTGGTGTAGGTACCCCGCTTCTGCTCTGCGGGTCGCACCGTGTAGGGGTGATCGAACAGCTCTGCGGTCTCCCCGAAGGCATGGCCAGCCCTGAAGGCCGCTAGGTTCGCGTCGCGCACCTTCGGCTTCTTGGCGAACTTCTCGTTGATCCAGTCGATGGTCGCCTTCTCTGGTCTGGTGTACATCCACGAGATGAGACCGAGTGCGAAGAAGTTCTTGGACCGCTCCGCGTCGCGGGGTTTGACCCCGAGCGGTGCGCAAGCCTTCTTGGTGACGCTGGTCATCGGCACCTCATAGACCGTGTATCCCTTGAGCGTTCCATCGAGGAGAGGGTTCTCCTCATAGCCGGCTTTGGCTAGCTGGCGATCCTCGAAGGTGTCGACGTTGACGATGACCGTGCCGCCAGGCTCCAGCTTTGGCAGCTCGCTGCGAAGAGCGGCGGGGTTCATCGCCACGAGCACGTTGGGCGCATCCCCGGGAGTGGTGATCTCGTGGTCAGAGATGTGCACCTGGAAGGCAGAAACACCCGCCACGGTGCCCGCAGGCGCCCTGATCTCCGCGGGATAGTCGGGCAGGGTGACCAGATCGTTGCCGAGGACGGCACTGGCGCTCGTGAAGCGGTCACCGGTGAGCTGCATGCCATCACCGGAATCACCGGCAAAGCGGATGATGACCCGGTCAAGCTCGACCGGCGCTGTGCGCTCGGCGGTGTCGGACACGGAAAACCCCTTTGTTTCGCTGGTCCCTCACGCCATGTCTACGGCGCACGGCCAACTCTACCCAAGCGGCCGGATCATTCCGAACCAGCTGGCTGGGGCACCGTTCCTCAAGCCGCGTGCAAGCCGACGGCGCCGGCCCGACGGTGCCAGATCGTCTGCGCCCTGGAGGCACAGCTCAGGCTCGCGCTTGTCCCACGCCTGGGCATGTGACGCCACCACTACCGAGGTCTCGTGCCATCAAGGCTTGAGGATGCCCGACAGCACCAGCTCCACCGTGGACGAGACGTACTCCCCTGGTGGCATCGGGGGCGGCAGGAAGGCCGAACGTCCACTCGCGGCTTGCAGGTAGGAGGACAGCAACCCGATCAACGCTGTTGCGACATAGCGCGGGTTCAGGTCCGGACGGAGGACACCCGCCTCGATCTGGGTTGCCACGTAGGCCTCGACAAATGTGTAGACGTTGGTGGGCCGGAGCTCGTCCAGCGGTGCCATTCCCTTGATCAGCTCAGGTTCCTGGGAGATCATGCGGAAGACCTTCTGCACCTCGGGCACTGCAAATGCGGCCAGGAAGCGGGCTGAGAACTGGGACAGGAACTGCTCCGGGGAAAGCTTCTCGATGTCGCGAGCGCCGGCGAGCACGCGCTCGAGGACCGGCGCGTATGCGGCGACCACAGCGTCGAAGAGATCGCGCTTGCTCGGGTGGTACCAGTACAACAAGGCGGTCGACTTGATCCCTGCCTGTTCGGCTATCCGCTTGATCGTCGCACGGGTGTAACCGACTTCGGAGAACACCTCGAGGCCGGCCTGCAGGATCCGTTGCTCGGTACCGGCATCTGCCTGGTCACCTGCGGGAGTCACACCCATGGCATCACCCTGGCCGCGCCTCAGCGCCCGAGACGCTCACGCGCCCGCACCTCCTTCGGCTCATCGGAGCTGGCGTGATCTCACACGGCCCACGGTTGCCAAGATCATGGCATGGACGCCTGTTCATGTGGCGATCCAGCCAGCCGCGTCTCCCACGGCCTGGACTGACCCTGAGTTGTTGAAGATCCGGACCCGACCGCCGGCCCCGACCTTGACGATCGCCAGGTTGGCCGCGGTCTGGGAGGTGACGAGGTTGAGGTTGGACGCGGTCGGCATGCTCTCGCCGTCGGGCCAGATCGTAAGGTGCGTCGCAGCAGTCGGCTCGGTTCCGGTGAGGGTCAGCACCACCCCGGAGACCGCACTGGTGGGGATGCCGCCTCGCCCTGTGATCTGGACGACGATCTGCTGTCCCGCACCTATCGGTGCGGGCGAGACTCCGACGCCGGCCCGCGTGTCCAGGATGCGCGCCGGTGAGAGGACAGCCGTACGCCCGCTGGGGCTCGCAGAGCCGTCCACATAGCATCCGGCGAGGTCCGCGATCACATGGGTCTGGCCCGTGTTGTTGAACAGCGACACGGAGCTGCCCGCGCCAAGGGGAGCGATTGCCATGTTGGGAACGGTCTGGCCCGCATAGAAGTTGAGGCTCGATGCCGTGGGACGATCCGCCCCTGCCGGCCAGACCGTCAGGTGGCTTGCTTCGGTCGGGCCCTCCGCCGTCAGGTTCAGTGCCACTGCTGTCGGCGTGCCGCCCGCTGAAGCACAGGCTGGCCCGAGCGCGAGATCGACCGACGCACCTGCGCCCAGCTTCCCGGCCGGCGCCCCCGTCCCGTTGCGAGTGTCAAGGACGCGCGTGGGCGACAGGGGGACGAACCGGCTTCCAGCGGACACCGCCGAGAGCCGGCCGTCATCGAACCATCCTGCGATGTCAGCGATGAGGTGGGTCGTCCCCCTGCTGTTGTAGAGCCACACCTTGCCCGAAGGCCCGAGTCGGGCCACGACGAGGTTCGCTCGTGTCCGGCCTGGTGCCGTGTTCAGGTTCGAGACCAGCTGCAGCGGGTCACCAGCGGGGAAAGCCGTCACGAAGCTGAAGTCGTCTGGGTTCTCCGCGGTGACGTTCAGCACGACTCCGGATGCACCTGCCGCGGGAACGCCGGCCCTGCCAGTCACGTCCACCTCGATCACAGATCCGTCCCCGACCCGGCCCTGCGGGCTGCCCACGCCGGATCTGGTGTCAAGGAGCCGCTCCGGCCCGATTGCGTGAAAGGCACCAGGGCTCGGCGATCCGTCACCCAAGGTCAGGGCGAAGGTCCGAACCGACGAGTTGCCGTCAGGATCACTCGTGCGGACACCGACGATGGTTCGCCCTGTGCGTCCAGGGGCGCCGGTCGCCGTGACGGTGAGCTCGCCGGGACTGGCGCCTGGGGTTGCGACGATGTTCCCAGGCGGCACTACCTCGGGGTCACCAGACTCGACCGAGACCACAAGCTGTTCGGGCGACGACTGCTGGTCGCCGACGGTCAGCACCTGGGGCGTGGTGGTCCCGCCGACGGGTACTGACTGGTCACGCAGCGTCGTCATCCAAGGGTTGTCAGGGCAGGGCCGGATGTTCAGCACGATCGTGCACTCGGTCTGGGGAAGCTGGTTCGGCAATGGCGGGTTGGAGTCGACAGGTTCGTTGCTGACGATGTTCGCCGGGTAGAGGTTGGGTCCGACCTGGGAGAAGTCGAGGGCGAAGCCGCAGTCGACCTCCCCGAGCGCGCAAGCCGCCCAGGCGTCGATCGGACGCCACACGCCGTAGACGTCCATGTCGTCAAAGGAGGTCCCGGTGGGGGTCATGTGTCCAGAGATCCGGCCGTTGCTCGGATCGCTCAGAACTGTCAGATGCCTCTTCTGTGACTCGGCCACCTGGATCGAGTTGAACATCTCGACACCGATCCCGTTGTCAAGCACGACGTCGTTCTCGAATGCGATCTGGAGCCAGCGCAGGTTCGGTGCCTCGCTCACTGGTCCGGCCGGGGTGCCTCTGTTGATGAAAGCCGCCATCGGTACCGCGAAGAAGCTCGTCGTACCCCATCCGTGCTCTGAGGCCAGCTGCGCCAACCGTGGCGTGAACCCTCCACCGTTGGAGTGGGAGATGATTCCGATGCGGCTGGGATCGGCTCGCGAATCCGCGCTGAGGCCAGCCGCGAAGGCCGCGTCCTCCATGGAGATCCAGCTGGCGATGGTGCCCGAGTTGGGGTAGGTCGGGTAGATCACCGTGAACCCGCGCGAGACCAGGTGGCGGATGAGTGCCCCGTAGGCGGCAGGCGATCGACCCCCATAGCCGTGGGCGAACAGGATCGTTGGTCGCTCGGCGTCGCCGCAGCTCCCTCCTGCCTCTGCAGGCGAGCCACCGGTGGGGTCAAAGATGTACACGAGCTCTGAGGCAGTCGTGGGATGGGGGATGTTCCAGTCGCTCTGGCCAC
>JAHFUU010000259.1 GCA_023264915.1 Microthrixaceae bacterium
GCATGCTCGGCTCCTTCGGTCAACGATCCGACAAGCGACGAGAGACGTCCGGCGAAGGCATCGGGACCGTAGCGCCGCGCGTGGGCCTCTGCCGCTTGTGACATCTGGCGGAGGCGCTCGCCGTCCAGGACCAGGTCCTCGGTGAAGCAGACGAGCTGAACGAGCGGCTCCCAATGCAGGCCGCTGACACCGTGCTCGACCACCTCCTGCTGCCCTGCCGCGCGGATCACCACCGGGACCGCCCCCGCGGACATGGCCTCGACGGTTGTGATACCGAAGTGCTCGAAGCGGTCAGGTTGGGTCAGTTGGTCCTCGCCGAGCCCTGTCGCGTGCCAGTAGATGCTCGCTCGGCCGTACAGGTCGGCCAGCTCCGCACCCGAGGCCCCGATGTGCAGCTCGACAGGAAGGTCCGCCGCCTCCCGCTGGACCTTGTCCAGGTAGGGCCGATCCACCTCGCTCACCCCTCCGACCAGATGGAGGGTCCAGCCCTCGCAGTTGCCCCGCCAGACCATTGCGCGCATGGCGCGCACCATGTCGAGCTGCTTCTTGCAGTGGCCGTGCTCGGGCGCGAAGAACCGGCCAACGTTCAAGATGACCTTCTCTTTGGGCTTGCGGGCGTGAAGCGTCACGGGGGGGTTGAGCACGGCCGTGTCGAGTCCCCACCACCTCTTGACCCAGCCGCGCGTGTACTCGGAGTTGGACACCACGCGGTCATAGGATCCGATCCACTCGAGACCGGGTGGCTGGCAGGCAAGCGACGGGTAGCGCTCGCGCACGACCGCCCTGGGGCCGCTGCCCACCTGGACACCGGTCACCGGCACACCCAGGCGGCGGTCATCTGAGGTGCCGAAGGCGTCCCTGGGCACGTGCACGCCACTCGTGATGCGCAGCTTCACCGGGGACCCGTCATCGTGCCCGCGCACGGGCATGGACATCTTGTTCACCGGTAGCTCGAAACGCGTGTCGCGATGGCGCAGCGCCATCGACAGAGCCCGCTTCCCGTCCACCTCGATCGTGGCAACCACAGCGGGCAAGCCCTCGCCCACGAACTTCCCGAACCCGACCGTCACCCATTCCTCACGGCATGGAGGCAGGAACACGTCAACGGTCGCGTCGCCGCTGGTCCACTGCGCCCTGTGCCCGGCGATGCGCTCCTGGGGGTAGAAGCCCCTGGCCATGCGGATCTGGACCCCGTCGTCCTCGACGAGGGGGCGCAGCACCTTCTTGGCGCGCGCCTTCCATCCAGGCGGGTCAGCGGGGGGTGGGGTCGGGAAGTGGACCACGTAGATGCTGTGGGCAGCCCTGCTCGCTGCTGTGCTCGTGTAGGAGGCGTTGACGAACAGGTCATAGTCCGCAGACGCCTCGGACACGGGCTCGTCACCGATGTCGACCTCACGGACGCCCACGCGCGACAGGTCAAGGTGCAACAGCTCCCCCATCGCCACAAGATCGAGCGGCTCGTGAGCAAGAAGGCAGACCTCGGCATGGGATGAGAGAACTTCAGCTATGCCCGCCGCGAACTTCTCTCCGCCACCGGAGGTGGGCCACCACCGGTCATACACAGCTGCTCTCATCGCATCCCTTCTTCGGTCCTCCAGGGGACCCTAGTTGCCTGGAAGGCTGCGCCCCCACGTACCCTCGTTGGCGCTCGGGATGGCCCCGATCGCCGTCGGGCCAGGAACCTGGGAGCTGGCCGCCTGACCGACCTCAGGCTGGGCGCTGGTTCCTCGAGTCGCCAGCCGATGGGATCGACCATCCTGCGCCGGAGGCGACGAGGTCGGAGTCCTCGTTCCAGTCACGCCTCGTCGTGAGCCGTCCCGACAGGTCTGCGTCGGTGAGGGTACGGCCGGGCCGCAGGCGGCGGCGGGCCACGAGCATCGGCGGCAGCCAACGCAGGTAAGAGGCGAACGAGCGCGAGCGGTTGTAGATGAGCCGCAACGGTGGACGGCGCCGACCGAGCAGCGGCCGCAGCACGTCGTGGCGGGCATAGGACAGCGTTGCAGTGACGGACCCGACGACGGACCCGAGCGCAAGGCGGGCCGGGGCGTTCTTGGTGAGCATCATCAAGCGGTTGCGCTCGACGAAGAACTGGAAGGTGTCCGATCCCTCACCGCTGCTGGCCGCGTGAAGGTGCAAGATGACCGAATCGGGCACGTAGAGGTACCGCCACCCCTTGGCCTGGCCCCTCCAGGAGAGGTCGGTGTCCTCGTAGTAGAGGAAGAACCTCTCGTCGAGAAGCCCGACGTGCTCGAGGTACCGGCTGCGCAGCAACACGCCGCCACCACACCAGTTGAAGACCTCGGCAGGTGAATCGAAGCGGTTGCCGTCGACCTGGAGGTAGCCGCGGTCAGCACCGAACCCGTCCTCGATCACCACGCCCCCGGCGTTGTTGACCACGTCGAAGGGCTGCTGCCAGCAGGGGATGCGGAAACGCTGCCATTCGGGCGTGACCGTCACCTTGTTGCGGTACAGCCCGCAGCAGAGCACCGCTTGCTTGGTGGCCTCGGCAGCGAGCTCGACGTCGACGAAGCCGAAGGCCGCCGCCTCGTCCCGCTCGACGGCGGCTGCGCGGATGACGGCCTCACCCCCCAGCCATCGAAAAGGCCTGCCGTCGGCATCCGGCTCGATCCCCCACGCACCCGAGACGAACTGGGACAGGTGAAAGACCGAGCGGCCCTGCGTGGCCACCTCACGGATCCGCACGCCCAGCGCGCGACCGTCGGCTGGCGGCACGAACACGGGAGACTCGATGCGTAGCTCGTGGAACGCGGGCGCGAACAGGATGCGTGGGCACGCGGCCCCCAGGCCCGCATCTGCAAGGAGTGCGTAGACCAGCGGTGCCAGCCAGCCTGGCTCGACGAAGGCGTCGTTGTTGACGAGTGCGACGAAGTCGGTGCCGGCGAGGTCGGCCATGGCGAGGTTGTTCGCGACGAACCCCAGGTTCGCGCCCGTGGGCCGGACCTCGACCCGCTCGCCAAAGGTCTCCGCGATGGCCAGGTCGCTGCCGTCGGTCGACGCGTTGTCGAGCACGACGATCTCGAGACGGTCAGCCGGCCAGTCGGTGCAGGTGAGCCTCTGGATGCACCTCATGACGTGCTCGCCGCCGTTCCAGTTGAGCACGACGACGCGAACGCGTGGATGCCCTGAGCTCACGCGCGGCGTTCCCCAACCACGTAGATCTCGTTGGGGCCGTACAGCTGGCGCAAGGTGTCATCGTGGCGGCCGGCTGTGGCCTCCGCGAAGTGGCGAAGCTCGACCATCCGCGAGTCGTGCGTGTGCTGCCAGGCCACCAGCTGCTCGACAGCCACGCGGAGCCGGTGCAGCTCATCCATCACGCCGTCAAGACCCGGCCCGTCCTCGTATTCGATCATCGCTCGGGGCTCGACCGAGGAGTCAGCCGGACCCCATGGGCCGAGGCCTTGGACTGACAGCAACTCGGGTGGGGGCCCGGGCACGTCGGCCGGGTTGCCTCCGGCGGCGACGATCTCGAAACCGGTCTGACCCAGCAGGAAGCTGATCAAGTCGAGCGTGTAGAGCCGCTGGTGGGTGGGGTCGCTCCAGAAGTCGTTGGTGAGGTTGGCCAGGCAGGCGGGATTCGGTGTCACGACCACCACGATGCCGCCCTCGCCCACGACCCCGGCCAGCTTGTCGAACAGCGAGTAGGCCTCGTGCACCGAGAGATGCTCGATGAGGTGCGCGAGGAAGACCGCGTCCGGCCGGTGCTCGGTCGTGTCCAGATAGGAGAGGACGTCGCTGTGAACAGCTTCGAATCCGGCGGCCTCGACCGCCTTGACCATCTCGGGGTCCACATCGACGCCCACGACCTGTTCGACCGAATCACGGGCCACCGAGAGGAACTCGCCCCGGCCGCAGCCCAGCTCGACCAGAAGCTTGTGACCCTTCACGAACTGCAGGTAGTGGCTGCGAACCCTCCGCGAATGGTCAGGGTCGAACCCTTGGGAGGAGTAGTAGCGGCTCTCGATCTCTTCGGGGACCGGCATGGCTGACAGCCTGTCACGGTTGGACCCTCGATTCGACTTCGCCGGGTTCGACCGGGGCCTCAGATGGTTCGGGATCGACGGTGATCACCCCGTCCATCGCCACGAACCCCATCTCGGTGTGGCCCGCGGCCACATCGAAGCCGACCGCGTCGGTGTGCCAGTCATAGACCTGCCTGCCGTCGCAGCGGCTGGCGGCAACGGTCACCACGTAGCGTCCCGGCAAGAGGTTGGCGGCGAGCTCGAAGCGCACGCGCCTGGAAGTGCCGGCCGCCATCGACCCGGTCTTCTGGTTCCTCCAGAGGGTGTTGGTGTCATACAGGTAGGTGCCGTCGTTGCCGCGAAGGATGAGTCCGAACACGGGGTCCTCGACCGGAGCGAGCGCAACGGCGTCGAAGGTGACAGTGATCCGGTCACCGGTCCGGACACCTCCCGAAGGGTCCTCGGTGAGGACCCTGATGTCCTCGAGGCGCATGTCCCCGGTCCCGTAGACGGCACCACCGGACCACTTGCCGACCGCGCCGCCGCCGTGCTGGGCAGCGACATCCTCCCTGTAGCGGTCGACGACCCCGATCGCTGGGCCGTCCATGACGGTCTCGCCACGGCGCAGGTAGAGGCCCCGATCACACAGTTGCGCCACGGTCTCGAGGTCGTGGCTGACGACGCAGATGGTGACTCCTCGCCGTTTGAGCTCGTGGACGCGGTCAAAGCACTGCTTCTGGAAGGCCGCGTCGCCGACCGCAAGCACCTCGTCGACGATCAGGACATCAGGTTGCATGTGCACGGCGACGGCGAACCCCAGCCGCAGGTACATGCCCGAGGAGTAGGTGCGCACCGGGTTGTCGATCGCCTCTGAAACCTGCGGGCCGGCGAACTCGACGATCTCGTCGAAGGCCTGGCCCACGAAGCGGCGGCTGAACCCCAGGATCGAGCCGTTCAGGAAGACGTTCTCCCTACCTGTGAGATCGCCGTGGAACCCTGCCCCCACCTCGAGCATGGAGGCGACCCG
>JAHFUU010000260.1 GCA_023264915.1 Microthrixaceae bacterium
GAACACGAACAGGCCGCTGGTGAGGGCGAGTGAGAACACCAGTGCCACGACCACGAGCCGCTTGAACAGTCGACCCGAACCGCCTCGACTGCGTGGCCTGGGAGCCTTGGTCGGCCTGGTCGGGCCGGGTGCGCGCGGCGGCACGGGTCGTGCGGGCTGGACCTGGGGCGGGGCCTGGGGCCGGACCTGGGGCCGGACCTGGGGTTGTCCCGGTGCATGCACCGATACATGTCCCGGTGCATGTCCCGGTGCATGTCCCGGTGCATGTCCCGGTGCATGTCCCGGTGCATGTCCCGGTGCATGTCCCGGTGCATGTCCCGGTGCGCGCGGCGAGCTGGCCGGCTCGCCGGCTCGGCGCCAGCCCACCGGGCTGTCATCTGAGGGACCGGCTCGGTCGGGTTGGGGCGGATGCGGCTGGTGGGCACCGCGAGCCGCCGTCTGCTCAGGCCGGGGTGCCTTCGGCGAGCGGGACTGGTCCACCGGCACGAAGTTCCCCTGGCGATGGTCGAACACCACTGGAGCCTCGTCGATGCTCGGGAGCGCCTCCAGCTGGCTCCACACGCCCATCGAGGCGCCTTCGGGATCGGGCCCGCTCTCGGGACCGAACGGGTCATGGGCCTGGGTGTCGTCGTCTGTGGTCAATGGGAACCTGGCCTCGCCGCGGGCTTGGGCAGCGGCGGGCGAGGTAGACGATGATACGGCGCCGTGCGATGACCCAGCAGGCCAGGCCCGCGTCCTGGGAGCCCCGGGGCCAGCGGCCACAGTCAGCTGGGCGCGGCCTTGTGGGGGCCCGACGACCGGCTCGTCCGGAGCTCGGCCCGGTCCTGGATAGGAACCCGACCCGCGCCAAGCCGGCTCCCTGTGCCCCCACCTGCGCCCATCCTGCTGCGGGGCATCGACGCCAGACGCATTCACCCTTGCCCTGACCCGCAACTCGCCCTGCGGTTACGGTCCCGGTTCATCTCATTCCCGGCGTCTTGCTTCCCGGCGTCTTGCTTCCCGGCGTCTTGCTTCCCGGCGCCTCCTGCTCGTCCAGGGCGCCAGGCCAACGCCGGTCCGAGCGCAGCTCAGGGCTGGGGGACGATGACCGAGATGGACATGGGGGGCATCGTGTAGTTGTAGGCGTTCGTCGCGACGGTGGCGATGTCGGGTTGGGCCACGGCGCTCGCTCCGCCCGACGCGGTCACCGTGTAGACCTTCGCGTGGCTGTATGCCTGAGTGTGGGCCACACGGATCCCCGCCGACCGGGGTGAGGTCGACTTGTTGATCGCGACGATCACCGTCCGGTTGGGGTTGGCGGCATCGACGCTTGCATACACCGACGCCAACGCGCTGTCCGAGCACGCCGCCCGGATCGAGGTATCGCCAAAGGCTGCCCCGGCACCGTCGAAGTTGCGGAACGCCTTGAACGCTGCGTAGGTGAAGGCCTGGTTGGGATCGAGGGGCCACATGGTGGCCAGGGTGACGTTCTCGCGCCCGAAGATGCCGAGCACGTCCGCTGATGCCACCGCACCACTCACGTGGTTGCCGCCGCCGTAGTTCCACTCGCTGAAGCCCAACCCGAGGCCCGGATCATAGGTGCTGATGCGATCCCGCATCCTCGGTATCAGCCTGATGGCACCGTAGTTGTACTGGTTCGGGTCGGTGATCCATGAGCTCTCGACGTAGGTCGGGTCCCACAACGAGCGCGGTGCCTGCACGCGGGCCGCCACCACGGCTGCGCTGGTGTCAGTCGAGGTGATGCGCTGGCCCCCACCGGTTGCTTCGGGGTACCAGTGGATGTCCATCACGTCGACGAGGCGCTTGCCGGCCGCCGTGTCAGCGGCGCGCATCTGACCGAGCCACCAGTCCAAGAAGTTGCCGTGCGAGCCTGCGTCAGGTGCGCCCTGGAGGTTCTCGTAGCCGGCGAAGCCGTAGTTGACGGGCCCTGCCACCGTCGCGCCGGGCATGACGGCCTTGATGGCGGCGGCGTAGCTGAGGTTGCGGCTCCTGAGTTCATCATAGGTGACCTGCGCAGGGTGGACCTCCGCGTGGGTGTCGGACCACAGGTCCGGCTCGTTGTCAAGATCGAAGACGAAGCTGCGGTTCGGGTAGTTGACCTTCAGCCAGTTGACGAACTCGTCCTGGTACACGTTGTCGTCAGCCTGGGGCGGACTGGTCGTGTAGCTGCCACCCGGCTTGCTCGCGTGGTTCTGCTCGAACCTCGTGGACAGGTAGTCAGGCCCTGAGTTGCGGACGTCGCACCCACCGTTCTTGTCAGCGGCGACGTAGTCGACGATCGGGATGGTCACGAGGTTCGTGGCACCCGCAGCGTTGGCCGCGTCGATGGTTCCCTTGACCGCGGCACCGGGTGTGCTCGACGACGACAGGTAGCTGTCGTTCTGGAAGCACCAATCGCTTCCAGCGTTGGATGCGTTGTTCTCCCAGTTGTAGGCGGTGAAGCGATTGCCACCTTGACGCACGAGGGTCTGCCGGTTGGCGGACAGGTCAGTCGCGCCGTTGGTCCCGTAGATCCATGACGAGATCGCGTGGTTGTCGAGGTTGGAGGTGATCGTGAAGGAGACATCAGAAGCGCCCGGGTCACCTGGGGTGATGAGGGTGCCCGGACCGGGAGGTACGACACAGCCGCTGGTCCAGGCCGCAAGAGACAGTGCCGATCCTGCGGAGGCCAGCGCGACCCGGTGCCTCGGAACCCGGTGCCTCGGAACCCGGTGCCTCGGAACCCGGTGCCTCGGAACCAGGCCTCTGGACCAACGCGATGTTCTCGACACGATCGGGCACCCCCAGGGCTCGGTGGCAGGCGAAACAAGCTTCGGCTCGACCCACCCCCAGCTTCCCGGGGCCCCCGATGCCATAGGCCGTACGGACTACCAGAGTAGGTCTTTGGACCCACTCTTCGACAGGACGTCCTGCTCCCTTTAGCTTCACGGAAGCTGCACACTCCAACGATGTGACCCCTCACCCTTCCCGGGGCGCCATCCGCGCTCAGTCTTCGCTCCGTGCGAACAGGCGCTGGCTTCGCGCCGGGAGACCGGATCGAGGCTGTGGCACCTGGCCTTGCGCGTGCTCGAGGGTGAGAGCTCCCCAGCGTTGCCGACCAGCGCGGTGTCACCGCCGACCGAGGACTCGCACGAGCCTTGCCGCGCGCACGACGACGAGGACCCTGCTGCGGGGGCGGTGCAGCAGCCGTGCCGGTGCCTACACTGCCCCCGATGCACGCTGAGCCCGACACAGATCCACATGCGGGCGGGTGGCCATGACGAAGAAGCGGCCCGGCGGCAACCGCAAGACCAGAGGCGGGCGCGTGACTCCCAAGGGAAGCGGCGGTCGCTCGAGCCTCGCCCGATCCTCGACGGCCATCCTCGACCGTGTCTCGGACGGCGTTCGCGGCAGGCCCGGCCCAGGCCAGCTGCCCCCCGGCATCCCTGCGCGGACCGGCATCACGAGCCGCCGCATCGGTGACCCAATCGAGCCGGGACTCGTCTCCGCACAGCGCGAGGTGCCCGCGTCGATCGATCGTCCCTCCTACGCCGATCGACCCGACGGCTCGCCGCCCAGGTACAAAGGATCCAACGTCCGCAAGCCCGACGAGGTCCAGCGGATGCGCGTCGCGTGCGCGATGGCTGCCCAGCTGTTGATCGAGATCGGTGAGCAGATCCAGCCGGGAGTCACCACCGAGCAGCTGGACGAGTTCGCCCACCAGCGCTGCATCCAGATGGAGGCATACCCGAGCCCGCTCAACTACAAGGGGTTCCCCAAGGCGACATGCACGTCGGTCAACGAGGTCATCTACCACGGCATCCCTGACAGCCGGCCACTTCAAGATGGCGACGTGGTCAACGTCGATGTCACGGTGTACGTCGACGGGGTGCACGGGGACACCGATGCCATGTTCGCGGTCGGTGACATCGACAGCGACTCGCTTCGCCTTTGCCGCGTCGCCCGCGAGGCCATGTACGCGGGCATCGAGGCGGTACGGCCGGGCGTCCCGATCAACGTGATCGGCAAGGCGATCCAGTCCCTGGCCCACCGCAACGGCATAGGCGTGGTCGAGGAGTTCATCGGCCACGGCATCGGTACCGCGTTCCACACCTCGCTGCAGATTCCCCACTACTTCGTGCCCTCGGCCACGACAACCATCGAAGAGGGCATGACCTTCACGATCGAGCCGATGCTCACCCTCGGCTCACCGCGCCTTCACCTGTGGAACGACGGCTGGACCGCCGCGACCAACGACGGCTCGCGAAGCGCCCAGTACGAGCACACGGTCCTGGTGACCTCCGGCGGTGCCGAGATCCTGACCAGGACCAGCGATGGTCGCTGCGCCGCTGACGCCTTCCCGGTCGACTGATCGCGTGCCGGGCGCCGAGCACGACCGCAGCGGGCACCGTGCCCTCTTCGCGGCCTTTGACCAGTTCCCCTCGCCAAAGGGGGCCGCGGTCCACATCTGGCACTCCTCCACCACGTTGTTCCAACGCTACGGCGGCGGCCTCATGTACGTCATCGGCGGGAACGGGCTACCCCCCTTCCAGATCGAGCCCCTAAGTTCGCTGAGCCCCTCACCGCAACCCGTGCCGACCGGCCAGGACCCGGTCGTCGAGATCGTCAGGTTCACCGATGAGATCCCCAACCTGCTGTCTCGCGCCCGGGCGTTCGGCAAGCGGCTGTCCCCCTTGGTCGCCGGCAATGCTGGCAGCCTCCAAGTCGTCCACGTGCGTGACCCCTGGAGCGCCTCGGCTGCGCTCGCGTCCAACCGTCGGGGGTTCCGGTTGGTCTATGAAGCCAACTCCCTGCCTTCGATCGAGCTCCGATGCGCGTACCCCTCGATGCTGCCCGCGACCGTCGACAAGCTCGCCCGTCTCGAGATCTCCTGCATCCGATCCGCTGACGCCGTCGTGGCAGTGTCCGGCGTCCTGCGAGCCAAGCTCGTGAACCTCGGAGTCGACCCGGGGCGCATCACGGTCATCCCGAACGGTGCAGATCCGAGGCCAGAAGGTCAG
>JAHFUU010000261.1 GCA_023264915.1 Microthrixaceae bacterium
TCCGAGGTGACCTCACTTGGTGATCTGGCTACACGATCCCGAGATGCCGGCAGTGAGCTCGCCTACGAGGTGTGGAAGGAGCAGGGCTACGAAGCGGACTGCAGCCTTGACTGCAACGTGTGTGAGTCCAAGCCGGTGTGTGACGAGGTGCGTGACCTCCTCGCCACGCGCCTGGCAACTCAGCGGGAAGAGCGAGTGGCCGAACCGGTGAGAGTGAAGTGACTCCAACCGAGCCGGTAGGCCAGAGCTGGATGTAGATGACCTCAGATCCGAGGACGGGAACAACCCAAGGAGACGACATGACAGACAAGCTGGCAGGCAAGAGGATGGTGGCCGTCTCCGGCAAGGGCGGCACGGGCAAGACGGTCTCGATAGCGATGATGGCGCGGGCGCTGATCGAGAACCCCTCAACCGGCAAGCTGCTGCTCATCGATGCGGACCCTGCATGTGGGCTGCTCTGTGCTCTGGGCATCGAGGCTCGGCGCACGATGGGCCAGGTGCGCGAGGAGATCATCAAGACGGCGCGGAGCCGGGACAACAAGGAGCCAGACAGCGATGCCGTCAAGAAGCTGATCAACGACAAGCTGGACTACTTGAGCTTCGAGGCGCTGATCGAGATGGACGACTTCGCCGTGCTCGCCATGGGTCGCACCGAGACGATGGGCTGCTACTGCCCTGTCAACTCGTTGTTGCGCGACGCGATCAAGGCGTTGTCCTCGGGCTTCGACACGATCCTCATCGATGGTGAGGCCGGTCTCGAGCAGGTCAACCGTCAGGTCGTCAAGAAGCTCTCGACCCTGATGGTCATAAGCGACCCGACCTCTCGCGGGATCGAGACAGCGGCCGCCATCAAGCAACTCGTCGAGGTCGACGACGCGATGGCAGTGGATCGGCTGGGCCTGGTGTTCAACCGCGTTCGCGGAGCTGAGGACGTGCTCGAATCCCGGGCCGACGAGCTGGGGATGGACCTGTTCGGCATGATCCCCTTCGACGAGGCGATTGCTGAGTTCGACCTCGTGGGCCGGCCCATCACCGAGCTCCCAGCTGAAGCCCCCAGCCTTTCGGCCTATCGAAAGGTCATCGAGGACTACGTCCTGGCCTGAGACCGCTCGCCCCCGCCCCCGCCCCGGTCGGGCCGGGGCGACGGACCTCGCTACTTCGATGAGGCCTTCGCCAGGGCGATGTCAGATCGTGGGGGTCTCTGCTGGGCGAGGATCTGGTCGACCATGTGGTTGCGGCGTGCGATCAGGGCATCGACGGAGTAGGGATCATGGCCAAGCAGGCGCTCCAACAGCTGGCTGTGGCAGAAGTAGGACATGATCTGCACGTGCAGGTCGTGCACGAACAGCGCAGCGTCGATGTCGGCGACCTTGCCCCCCGAAGCTCGCTGAGCCTCTTCGATCCGCCGCTTGGCCGGTTCGTACACGGGTGCCACGAACCGGTCTATGTAGACGTTGCCGTACTCGTCGCCCTCTAGCAGCTCGCGGATCATCAGGCGGGGGACCGATGGGTTCTCGGCGAGCCGAGACTGGAGCTGGTAGAGGTGCCAGCTGAGGCGTTCACGGTTGAACTCGCCGTCGAGGAACTCGTTCATCATCGTGATCACCGGCTGAAGCGCATGGTCAAGCACGGCCTCGTGCAGCGCTTCTTTGGTCCCGAACTGGTACAGCACGGTCGTCTTGTGCACGCCCGCCCGGTCTGCGATCTCCTGGATCGCCACACCCCCGAACCCCCTGCGCGCGAACAGCTCGGTGGCGGCTTCAAGGATCGCTCCGCGGCGTCCTTGGATGTCAGCTTGCTCGGCCATGGTGCTCCTTCGGCTCCACCGGGAGAGAGGACAACCGGTAGGAGGGATGCTACCAACTGGTAGCAAACCTTGACCGATCGGCTGGCCTCTCGAACGCTTGGGAGCGTAACCTAACCGCCACCGAGGACGGGCTCATCTTCCCGGACCACCTGGGAACTTCTCACGCTGGAGGAACCAATGCTGCTCGAGGGCAAGACGGCGATCGTGACCGGTGCCGGGAGGGGGCTCGGGCGATCCCATGCCCTGGCACTTGCTGCCCAGGGCGCCAGGGTCGTGGTGAACGACCCAGGTGTCGACGTCCACGGCGAGGGCAGCTCGAACGTCGCCCAGCTGGTCGTCGACGAGATTCGGGCATCTGGCGGTGAGGCTGTCGCCAACGTTGACTCGTGCGCGGGGTTCGCGGAGGCCGAAGCCATGGTGCAACAGGCCGTCGACACCTTCGGCGGGCTGGACATCCTGGTCAACAACGCTGGGATCCTTCGTGACAGGACCATCTTCAACATGACCGAGCAGGAGTGGGACGCGGTCATACATGTCCACCTCAAGGGCCACTTCGCACCCACCCGCCATGCGTGCGCGTACTGGCGCGCAGAGTCCAAGGCGGGACGGGGCCGAGGTGGCCGCATCATCTCGACGTCGTCGCAGACGGGCCTTTTCGGCAATCCGGGCCAGGCCAACTACGCGGCGGCCAAGGGCGGGATCGCCTCGTTCACACAGGTCGTCGCGATGGAGATGGCGCGCTTTGGCGTGACTGCCAATGCGATCGCTCCTGCTGCCAGGACCCGTATGAGCGAGGACCTGATCGGGCCCGCACCTGAAGGTGTCGACCCGATGGCCGCGGAGAACGTGAGCCCGATCGTGGTCTGGCTGGCATCTGATGACGCTCAATGGGTCACGGGGCAGGTGTTCCACATGATGGGGGGACGGTGCGACCGCCTCGAGGGTTGGCGCATCGTCGGCACCCGCACCCGCACGGGTCGCCATTGGGAACCAGCCGAGATGGCCGACGCCGTGCGCGCTTTGTATGGCACCTTCCCCGGAGGGATCGGCGGCGCGCTCGGCGCCGAAGAGGCGGTGGCGGCCACAGGAATCGGCCAGGCGCGGCTGAACCAGAAGTCCTCAACCTAGAGACGCAATAAGGGTCGCCCCGGTACCTGCTAATACCTCGGGCACTGTTCCCCCGATGCACGGCCTACGGCCGAGTGGGATGGGGTGGTGCTGCCCTCGTCGTTCAGGTGGACGACCCAAGAGCTGGAGAGTGGGGCGTCAAGCGGCGTGGAACCACGATTGGGGTATCCGGACCGGGGAGTCGGAGTCGAGCCATGCGCCGGTGTGGTCGAAGGTGATCCCGAAAGGCACCCCGACGAGGTCAGGGGTCCCGCCACGGGAGCGGTCGTGGGTGGGCGCGGGCACGGTCAACAGGTCGGTGCTTCGGCCGGTGGCGGGGTCGATGCTGCTGAAGGTGATGTTCGCGCCGGCTGCGACCAGTTGGGGGTTGTCGCGGCGGCTGGGCCGCTGGGCGATGATGCCGGGCTCGCCGACTGCGACCGAGGCGGGGTCGTCCAGCGCGTAGTCGGCGATCTTGTTGCCCTGGCAGTCAAAGGCGACGAGCCTGTGGTGCTCGGCGGCGATCCACATCTGGCCGTCGCGGACCCCCCCATGGGCACCACTTCCTGTGATATCGAGGTTCTCGAAGGTGACGCCTGTGGGGCCGTGGCTCTCGGGGGGGTCCTGGGTGATGCAATAGGAGCTCGGTACGCTTCGTTGCCAGAGGACGTCATCGCTGGCGACAATCGAGCTGGCTCGGCCGATGGTGTCGGGGAAGTCGACTGTGAGCCAGTCGCCTGTTTCGGGGTCGATCCGCCACAGGCGCAGGCGCTTGGTCTGAGGCGTGTCATTGACTCCGCGGCCGCTCAGCCAGGTGTAGTCGCGGGTGGCGAGCACGCGAGGGCAGACGGCGTGCAGCCCGGAGATCTGGTTGAACGAGACGCCGGCAGGATCGAGGCGCACCGCGGTCCCGTAGCCGAAGGCGGTTCCTTCTACCAAGCAGACGCTGATCCAGGTCTCACCGCTGGGAGATCGCGAGATGTTCTGGAGCCCACATCCGGTGAGGCGGTAGGTGTCGCCTTTGACCTGCACGGTCTCGGGGTCTATCGACGCCAAGATGAAGTCGGTACCGCCGGTGGTGTAAACGATCCAGTCCTCTTCGAGTTTGCCGGCTGAGATCACGCCCTCCACATCGAGGTTGAGCGGCTTGCCGTGGTAGGTGAGCGGGGTGCCGACCTTGATGTTGTTGGGTTCAGGGGGTTTCTCGGTGAAGCGTGAGAGCTGCTCGGTGAAGCCGTCGATCTGGTGCTCCAGCTTGCAGGGAAGATCGATGAGCGTCGGGGCATCGTTGAGCTCACGAATCCTCAACTCGACATCGTTGGGGGGCACCGTGGACGCTGCGCCGACCATGCCGGGCCCTGACACCGGCGGGTAGGTCGCCGGGATCCTGGTCGTGGCGGACCTCGCGGTGGTGCCGGCGCGCTGGGCGGTCGTCTCGCTGGTCGCAGGGCCAGCCTGGTCGGCACCGGTGCATCCCGCAACGGCCAGCCACACGGTGACCGCGACCGCGCCGGCGCGCTGGGCGCGCATCAGTTGCAGACCCAGTTGATCGACGGCACATCGCCGGCTTGGGGTATCGAGCCGTTGAATGACAGCCCCGACAGGAACGTGGCACGAGAGCCGTAACCGCCTGGCGGGCTGGGCCAGGTCTGGTTGGTCCAGCCGTGATGGGCGAACAGCGACTCGCCGTCGCAGTTCGCCTCTACGGCCGAGAGCGACCCGGGGCCCTTGGCATAGGCGTTGGAGCCAGGCGGTGCCGGTACCGCGTCGGGGTTCCAGAACCACACGCCGGGGCCGCTCTGGTCCGCGCAAAGATCGACAGGGCTCAGCGAATCGCAGTGGGCGTAGCCGATCCCGTAGTTGGGGGTGGCCCAGTCGTTGCCCGAGTAGAACAGCACGTACTGGTTCTCCACCGGTCCCACGATCTCGGGCTGCTCGATCGTCTTCATGTCGCCGCCCTCATGCTTCGTCCATTCCCCCATTTGTGGACCGTCCAGCAATAGCGTCGGTGCCGGCGACGCGAATGACCGGCCGTCTGCCGCGAGCTGCCGGCTGAACAGGCAAGCGTTCGCGTTGCACATG
>JAHFUU010000262.1 GCA_023264915.1 Microthrixaceae bacterium
GAACGACTCCGAACAACCGAAGGCTCACACGCGATCTGTCGCATCAGGCCCGTGCGCTTGGCAAGAACCGAACCTGACGAACATCCACCCTTGAGCAACCAACCGATGTCCCTGAGAACGATTGCCCTTGTTGCCCACGTCGACCATGGCAAGACCACCCTGGTCGATGCGATGCTGCGCGCCACGGGGACGTTCAGCGCGCATGAGGCCGTGATCGACAGGGTCCTCGACTCCAATGACCAAGAGCGCGAGCGCGGCATCACGATCCTTGCGAAAGCCGCGTCGGTCACCTGGGGCGAGACTCGGATCAACCTGGTGGACACGCCAGGCCATGCCGACTTCGGCGGAGAGGTCGAGAGAGCCCTCGCCATGGTGGACGGAGTCCTGTTGCTCGTGGACGCAGCCGAGGGGCCGCTTCCACAGACCCGCTACGTGCTGTCCAAAGCCCTGGCTGCCGACCTGCCCGCCGTCGTCGTCCTGAACAAGGTCGACAGGCAAGATGCCCGGCCCGAGGAGGTCCTCGACGAGATCTACGAGCTGTTCTTGGACCTCGATGCCGAGGACCACCACATCGACTTCGAGGTCGTGTCGACGGTTGCGCGGGAAGGGCGTGCTGTGAGCGGAGTCGGGCTGCCCGGCCCCGATGCAGACCTGACGCCTCTGTTCGAGGCGATCCTCGAGACGGTCCCGGAGCCTGGCGGTGATCCTGACGCACTGCTCCAGGCGTTGGTGACCAACCTGGACGCGAGCGACTACCTGGGGCGGCTGGCCATCGGCCGGGTCGTCGAGGGCACGTTGCGTGCCGGATCGGTCGTGTCGCTTTGCAACGCGGACGACGCGATCAAGCGGAAGCTGACAGGGCTCATGGGCTTCGAGGGGATCGATCGGGTTGACGTCAGCGAGCGGTCAGCCGGTGACCTGTTCGTGATAGCTGGCTTCCCCGAGGTCGAGATCGGCGACACGTTCAGCGATCCTGACACGCCCAAGCCGCTGCCAGGCCTGAGCGTGGACGACCCCGTCCTGACCATGACCTTCGGCGTGAACACCTCACCGCTCGCCGGCACCGAAGGCAGGTACCTCACGTCGCGCCACCTGCGTGAACGGCTCGAGCGCGAGGTGCTCGGCAACGTGTCGATCAGGCTCACCGAGACCGATTCACCAGATGTCATAGAGGTGGCGGGCCGAGGTGAGCTACAGCTGGGTGTCCTGATCGAGACCATGCGGCGTGAGGGATACGAGCTTCAGGTCAGCCGACCCGAGGTGGTGATCCGCGAGATCGATGGCAAGGCCCACGAGCCGCTCGAGCGGGCCACCGTGGACGTCCCCGACGAGCACGTCGGCACCGTCACCCAGGCGCTCGCGCCACGCAAAGGCTCAGTCGTCGACCTTCGCCCAGGTGACATCGGTCGGACGATCCTCACCCTGGAGGCTCCCGCCCGCGGCCTGATCGGCTTCCGCTCGACGTTGCTGACAGCCACCCGTGGCACTGCCATCATGCACCAGCACCACGCCGGCTGGACCCCGTGGGTTGGCGATCTGCCGACGCGCAAAGGGGGAGCGATGGTCTCGGACCGCAGCGGTGCGGCCACGGCGTATGCGATGGACAACCTGCAACTGCGCGGTGAGCTGTTGGTGCATCCAGGCGACGCCGTGTATGAAGGCATGGTCGTCGGCGAGGGCTCCCGCACGGGCGACATGGACGTCAACATCTGCCGCGACAAGCAGAAGACCAACATCAGGACGCATTCACACGACGATGCGATCAAGCTCACGCCACCGCGAGATCTCACCCTCGAAGGTGCCATCGAGTGGATCTCCGACGACGAGCTTGTCGAGGTGACCCCGTCGTCGCTGCGTGTGCGCAAGCGCGCACTTCGTTCACAGGACCGACGCCGCGCAAGGCGTTGACCCACCACCCACGACCCGATCCGGGTCCTGGTACGCCGGTGGTGCGCCGATGCAAGTGCGGCTCACCGTGCGGCAGGGGTGAGCTGCACCGCGAGCCGCTCCTTCCCCCTGGTGCTGCGCACCGCCGAGTGTGCCGCTCACCATCCCAGACGGCGAAGAAGCTGACGGCCCGCATCCCGCGCACCGGTGTGCCGCCGCGGGGGGCGGGGGCGCTCGTCCTCGGCGATCACGCGGGCCAGGTCACGGGCGTGCCTTCGGAGCTGCTGCGGCTCGTCAGCAACCGCGGCGGGGATGAGCAGAAGGCCTCGCATCAGGGGCCATGGAGACCCGTTGCGTGAGCCCGAGCACGGGCCGCTGCACAGCTGCTCGAGGGCAACTGCGATGCCCACAGCGTCGCCGCTGGCCAGCAGCGTGACCTCCGCGTCGCTGTCCATGCGGCGGATCAGCTCGAGAACCGACGATGCCCGGGTCAGCTGGTGATCCGATCCAGCACGCATCGAAGGGACGGCCCCGGCCACAGCAGCCGTGAGATCGAAGCGGGCGCAACCGATGCCCAGCTTCCACAACGCCTCTACGAGCTCGGCGTGCAGGCCGGCGCCCGGACCATCGAAGTGAAACAGCGTCGAAGGCGGCAGGACCACGCACCAGTGGTGCCGGCCGGGGGCAGGGGGGAGCAGGGTCGTCCGTGGATGTTGCGCCGGAGCGGAACTGGCTGCGGGCGGGACGGCTGTGGGCGGGGTGGCTGTGGGCAGGGTGGCTGCGGGCAGGCTCGGTTCGGGCATCTCGGTCACCGGGGGCTTGAACGTCTGGATCAGGGGGCTGGTTCCCGCCTATGCCGTACCTGACATCGAACAGCCCGCACGGTTACGCACCTGCGGTCAGCTAACCCACAACGGACCGGGGACCACCCCCAAGGCGCGGTCGGTGTGCTGGGCTGCACCTGCGGTCAGCTAACCCACAACGGACCGGGGACCACCCGCAAAGCGCGGTCCGGCTCGGGTGGCGCTGTGGGCATGCAGGGGCCAACCCGACACCTTCGCGCTTGGTCGTGTCGTCACCCCGGGTCAGTCGCGGGGCTGGGCAAGCTCGATCGCGTGCTCGACGGCGCGGTCGATGTCGTCGTCGTCCATGACCACCTCGACCCTGCGACCGCCGGCCCGCGCCGACAGCGCGGCTTCGGCACGCCGGCGGCTCGGATCGTGGATCCGGTCCGGGACATCGACGAGCAGGTTGCCGACGACGATGCCGCTCATCCGCTTGCGGTCGCCGAGACGGCGGGAGTGGTAGTACTGGACCGGACCCGAGTACAGCGCTCCTCGCTCGACCCTGAACTCAGGAAGCCTGTTGCCGTGCCGCTCGAGCCGGTGGCACAGCTTCATGAGAACCTCGTGCTGCACCCTGGTGCGCTCGTCGCACAGCAACCTCACATCTTCGGCAGTCAGGGGTTCCGCGGCACGGTCCAGCGCGTTCAGCGCCGGCATGTACGCGTCACGCTTGCGACCCGCTCGGGTGCGCTTCAGCGCTCGGAGCTTGGGGCGCTGACGGGCAACCGCGGAAAGCGACGGGTGCTCCGCGAAGCGGGCTGCATCGCTGCCGTTGCGGCGCACAGCCTTCATGATGCGATCGTCCTGGCGACTCGAGGTTCCCTCGATTGCACGCTCGGCAGCTTCGGCAACCTGGAGGAGCGCCCACACCAGGACGCGGTTCTCGTCTATGTCATAGGCCCGCGACGGCGTCTGGCACACGAAGACGTCGGGGTTGCCGAAGCTTGCAGCCCGAGCAGAGATGGTCTCTGACCACAGCACGGGACCGCGCAAGGATCCTATGCAACGCTCGGCCTGTTGCTGCATCGAGGTTGCGAGCGAGCGAATCGTGCGAGGGAAGCTGTCCAGCAGCTGGTCGGCCTCTGGGCTCGCCGCGATCTTGATCCCGGCGAGCTGTTGCACCTCCTTCAGCGGAAGGCCGACGAGGGCTGAGACCGTCGAGGAAACCTCCATCGGCCTCGCGAGCCGCTGCCAGAGGTCATCGAAGGGGTCATAGCCCGCCTCATCCGGCCGCGAGCCGGATGGCGGCTGCCCAGCGATGTGAAGGGTGTTGGCCAAGGACGCTCCTCAGGGGCACAGCCGGCTACACGGCGAGCTCGACGCCCAGAACCTCGCTGATCGTGCGCTGGGCCTCGGCCTGTTCGGGTGGGTCCATGTGCTGGGCCACCGAACGGTAAAGGGTCGTGGCGCGCCGATCCTCCATGCCTTCGAACTGGGGGAGGAAGTAGGCGTAGAACACCTCGTACAGGAGCCTTGACTCGGTGACCCCATCCTTGGCCCGCCGGCTCGCGTACTTGGCAGAGTCGAGATAGACCGCCGGTCCCAGGTTCGAGAACTTGCGAAGCGGAAGGAGCTTGGTGACGATCTCTCCTGGCCCTTCGAGCAGCTTGCGGTAAGCCTCCTCGCTCGGAGTACCGACCTCGATGAACGCGAAGCGGCGCATCAACGCGTAGGACATGTCAAAGAGCAGGTTCTTGTCGAACACGTTCATGGTCGCGATGATGCGCCAGTTTGCGGGGACCCGAATGATGTCGGTCTTCTCGGGTGGCTCGACACCGCTCGGCACCAGGGAGATCGGGTTGGGCTGGCCCTTTCGCTTGAATGGCAGGACCACCGCTGCCCCGGACAGGACCGTGAAGAGCTGACCGAAGGCCCGGTCGAAGTTGGAACGGTTCAGCTCGTCGATCACGAGCCAACGTCCGCTCTCGATAGCGTCGACGAACAGGCCCGGACGGAATATCAGGCCTTCTGCTGTGGGCTGGAGACCACCGATGGTCTCGAAGGTGGTCCATTCGCTCGTTGCGGTCGTGGGCAGGTAGCCGGTGCACATCATCGACTGCCGGGCAACCTCCGAAGCTATGTGGGCAAGCGTGGTCTTGCCGGTGCCCGGCGGGCCGGTCAGGATGACGTGCTTGCCCGCATCGATAGCTGCCACCAGCTGTTCGATGAGGAAGTCAGGGAACATCATCCCTTCCTCGATCGAGGCCCGTTCGAGCTCTTCGGCTGAGAATGAACGCATGCTTTGGGTCCTCGAAGGCTG
>JAHFUU010000263.1 GCA_023264915.1 Microthrixaceae bacterium
TGCGGGCCGAGGACGAGAGGCTCATCCAGAGGTTGGCCGAGGCCGGCTTCGCATCGTGGGCAACCGGGGATTCGAGCTTCACTCGAGACGACCGAGCCCTGCGCGAGCTCGTGCTCGACGTGACCCGGCCATGACATGGGTGATGCGACCATGAATCCCGACCTGAGAGGATCCGAGCTGGACGTGGGCGCGCTGCTCGACGGGGCGATGGCGGTCGAGGTGTCCCATGAGACCGACGATCCGGCGCTGGGTGCACTCGGGCTAGCGGTCGCGGCCAACCTGCCCGTGATCCTCTGGGGCGACCCAGGGACCGGGAAGTCCTCGATCGTGAGAGATCTTGCTGAGGGCCTCGGCCTGGTCTGTGAGGTTGTGATCGCGAGCATCCGTGAGCCGTCAGACTTCGCGGGTCTGCCGGTCATCCAGCCCGACGGGGGGGTGCGCCTCGCCCCGCCCGAGTGGGCGAAGCGGTTGGCGGCTCTGGGGGGCGGGCTGGTCTTCTTCGACGAGCTGTCCTCGGCTCCACCTGCGGTGCAGGCCGCCCTGCTCCGGGTGGTCCTCGAGCGCACTGTGGGTGACCTGGACCTGCCGAGGGAGGTTCGGATCGTCGCCGCGGCCAACCCAGCCCGCACCGCGGCCGACGGATGGGACCTCGCGCCCCCACTGGCCAACCGGTTCGTGCACCTGCAATGGAAGCCTCGTGCCGTCTCGATCGCGCGAGGCCTCGGGGGGCTGTGGTCCACTCCGGCGGCACCACAGGTTGACAGGATGGCGATCACCGAAGGTGTCGTGCATGCGAGGGCAGCGGTCCGATCCTTCCTCAACGCTCGCCCTGCCCTGGGCGTGATGATGCCCCCCGCAAGCGACAAGCGAGGCCAGGCATGGCCGTCACCGCGGACCTGGGAGATGGCGATCCGATCCCTCGCGGTGACCCGTGCATCCTCGGCCTCCGGCGAGGCGACAGCGCTGCTTCTGGCCGGCTGCATAGGCGAGTCAGCGGCGCTCGAGCTGCTGGCCTTCATGGAGAACCTCGACCTGCCCGATCCAGAGGCGCTGCTTGCGGATCCCCAAGCGGTTCGCATTCCCGAACGTGGCGACCGGGCATTCGCGATCCTGTCAGGCGTCGTCGCGGCGGTGCTGGCCGAGCCGACCCTCCAACGATGGCGAGCGGCCTGGATCGTGCTCTCAAAGGCTGTCGAGCGAGGCGTGCCTGACGTCGCGGCAAGGGCTGCTCTGGACCTCGCCGCCATGCGCGACCCGTCGTGGCCGGCGCCTCCGGAAGTCATGGCTTTCGCTGAGGTCATCGGCCATGCCGGCTTCGACTCGGCTGGTGACGCAGACTCGCTGTCGTGAACACGTCGGCACCATCGGAGGGTGGATCGGGCAGCGACGCTGAGGTCCTGGCCCGCTATTCGGGTGCGAGGCTCAGGGCGGCCATGGCCCGCCCGTACCTGGCGACCGCCCTGTTCTCGATGATCCCCGTGCTCGACGAGCGTGTGCCGGACATGTCCGTGGACCGGAGCTGGCACTGCCGGGCCAATCCCCGGTTGGTCAGCTCGCTGCCACCCGAGCAGCTCGCAGCGATGTGGATCCATCACGTCACACATCTGCTTCGCGGTCACGCCGAGCGAGCCGATGTGGCCGGCATCGACTCAGGCGATGTCTTGAACCTCGCCCAGGACTGTGAGATCAACGACGATCTCGAAGGGGAAGGGATAGCGCTTCCCGAGGACGCGATGCGTCCGTCGAAGCTGGGTCTCGAGCCGGGAGGGTTCTTCGAGCAGTACGCGCGGGTCCTTGGTGGGATCGACCTGGTCCAGGAGCTGCCTCAACTCGGGGACTGTGGCTCCGGTGCTCACGGATCGCCGCGAGAGTGGGAGCTCGAGCCCCAGGGGAGTGCACCGAACCCCTCTGGCACCGAGGCCGTTCCCGTGGGGGTGTCCTCGGTGGAGGCCGACCTGATCCGCCGCGAGACGGCGCAGCAGATCGTCCAGCTCGGCACCGAGTCCGGCCACCTTCCGGCGAGCTGGCGGCGGTGGGCTACCGAGACTGGTGAAGGTGGCACCGACTGGCGATCGGTGCTCCGCTCGACCGTTCGAGGCTCCGTAGGAGCGGTCGCTGGGCGAGCGGACTACACCTACGGCCGTCCCTCGCGCCGAGCGGCAGCTGTCCCGGGGGTGGTGCTGCCCTCGATGGTCGGGCGACCGGCCGCGGTCGGGATCGTGGTCGACACCTCGGGTTCGATGGACGAGGGTCAGCTCGGTGCGGCTCTCGATGAGATTGATGCCGTGCTGCGCTCCGGCGGGGTGCGCGAGGCCGAGGTGACGGTCTTCGCGACAGACTCTGCGGTTCACACCGTGAACCGGGCGCGTGCCGGCCACGAGGTCGAGCTGGTCGGTGGGGGTGGGACTGACATGGGCAAGGGCATCGAGCAAGCAGTCAGCGCCCCGCACCGGTGCGAGATGATCATCGTGTTGACCGACGGTGAGACGCCTTGGCCGGAGCGGGCTCCGCCGGTTCCCGTGGTGGTCGGTCTCATCACCAAGGCCGGCCGGCCTGCCGTGGTCGCGGCACCGTCGCCACCACCGTGGGCGGCGACGGTGATGATCCGATGAGCGACCCTGATGATCCTCAGCCCCCTGATGCAGGCAAGCCGGCACCGCGGACGCGCCACGTAGCCGCTCTGATCGGGCTCGACTCCGCCGTTCGTGCAGGGATCGGATTCGTCGTCGGTGTGGTGGTCGCCCGATACCTCGGGCCGGCGGACTACGGGACTCTCGCACTCGCCATCACGGTGGTGACGATCCTGTTGCCGATCGGGGGCCTCGGGACCGACGGCATCTTGATCCAGCGACTCGCCGAATACGGCCCGAGGTCTGCCGAATCACGGGCGCTGCTTCGCGCTGCCTCCAGCGTGCGAGCCGCCGGGGCCGTTCTGACTGCGGTCGCCGCGGTGACCTTCGCTGCGCTTCGCGAGCCCAAAGAGGGGCTCGTCGTGATCCTGGTCGCGCCCGCGCTGCTTGCCGGACCCTTCGAAGCTGGGTGGGGATACGTGCTTGCCTCGGGTCGTGTCGGGCGGCTCGTCTCGGTCCGGATATCGATATCGGTCGTCGTGGCGATCATCAAGCTCTCGGTCGTCCGATTCCACGGCGGCGTGCCCTTGCTGGCACTCGTGACAGGAATCGAGATCCTCACCTTGGCAGTGGCGGCGACGCTGGTGGCCCGCTCGCAGGGTGCACGCTTCGCGCCCACCCCCTCGTCGCGGCGGGAGCTGCTGGCAGAGTCGTTGCCTGTGATGGCCGGCGCCCTGTTCTATCTGCTCATGTTGCGCGTCGACCTGTTGCTCGTGGACATGTTGCTGGGTGAGAACGACACTGGTCGCTATGCGGCCGTGGTGCGCTTTGCCGAGGCGAGCTACCTGGTGGCGGCGGTGGCAGTTGCCGCTTCTGCTCCGCGCATCGTCGCCGGGCATCGCCCTGGATCAGAGGGGTACGAGGCGGCATACCGGCGGCTGCTCCGCGGCCTCGGAGTCACGGCGACCGTGCTGGCGGCCGTGCTGTCGATTGGCTCGGAACCGTTGTTGCGCCTGCTGTTGGGGCCCGCATACGCGCCTGCTGCTCCGGTGCTGGCGATATGCGCGTGGTCAGCGGTCCCGGTCTTCGTCGGCACAGCGCGCGAGCGCCTTGTGATCGACTACAAGATCACCAGAACAACGATCGTCAACACGATGGCCGGGGCCGGGCTGAACGTGGTGCTGAACCTGGTCTTGCTGCCCACGATCGGGCTGGTTGGAGCCGGCATTGCGACCGTCGTGTCGTACCTGGCCATGGTCACGGTCTTCCCGGCGCTCGACCGTCGCCAGCGACCCGTCAACCAGCTGGTGTGGCACTCACTTGTGCCCTGGCTGTCGACGTCGCGTGCGTGATGAGACGGGCGCCCGGGCGGGCCGCGTCGCCATGCCGGCTCCCGCGGGCGGCGGGAACGCGTTCACTCGTCGTCCTGTGCGACCCGGCCCTCGCCCTCCCACATCTCACCGTCCATCACACGCTCGAAGCCGACCCAGAGCGTTGTCATCGCCATTCGCACAACCTGGTCACGGGGAACGTGCTGATTGCCGTGCCACCAGGTCGCAAGGCCCTGTAGCGCCGAGCGGATCACCTCCCAGGCCATCTCGATCTCTACGCTGCCGTCGCTTGCCATGCCCTCGAGGCCGGGTTCCTCCCACATGATCGGAAGGATGAGCTCGCGATGCTCGGTGGCCACCAGCCGGCGGATCGCATCCACCTCGGGGTCACCTGTGATGTCGCGGAAGAGCATCGCCCACGCAAACGGATGGGACTGCACGTAGGAGAACCACGCATCGACCGAGCGCAGGACACGCAGCTCGGCTGGTTCGCCTCCGGGGAGGTTCTCTTGCCAGAGGGTCCGCAACTCCTCGTAGTGGCGTTCGAGCAACCGTCGGTGAAGGTCAAGCCTGGATGAGAAGTGGTCATAGACAACCGGAACCGAAACGCCCGACCTGCTGGCGATCTCGTCCATCGAGGCCCCGCGATAGCCGCGCTCCGCGAACAGTTCGGTCGCTGCCTGCTCGATGATCTCCCGTCGATCAGCAGCGCTCATCCTGGAGCGCGGGCTACCCATCGCATATTCATCGGCCGAAGAAGGAGGACTTTGATGCTTGGCAGACCGTTCAGCGGCCGTTCTGTGGTCGGCGCAGTCGCGAGATCCGTCGGGCTGGAGCGAGGCCCCGTTGGGTGATCCCCTCAAGGCCCGCTGCCCATCTCGGCAAGGAGCGCGCGGCACAGGGGCGCATCGAGAGGCCGCGGGGTGATGGCGCCGGTGAACCTGTCCGAGATGCGGGCTGTGGCGGGGCCCGCCCCCGAGCCCTGGGTGCCGCCGGCCTGGGTGCCGCCGGCCTGGGTACCGCCGGCCCGGGTACCCGGAGCGTGTTGCGTCGATGAAGTCGGCGGGATGCTCTTCGGGTTT
>JAHFUU010000264.1 GCA_023264915.1 Microthrixaceae bacterium
CACGCTCGGGCGGCTGAAGCTTCCCCGGAACCCGGTGCCATAGGCAGCATCGATGACAAGATCGCACGCGGGCAACCTGTCCGGCGGGGGAGATGCATCGATCACCGATACCCGAACGCCTCGCAAGCCCAAGCGCCTGGCCGCCTCACGCCCGTCATTGCCGTTGTTGCCCCTGCCGGCCAAGACGACGACCCGGCGCCCGTAAGAACCCCCGAGCACCCCAAGTGCTGCACGCGCGACCGCCGCACCGGCGCGACCGATCAACACCTCGACCGGCTCTGGTGCAGCCGCATCGGCGGCAGCCATCTCCGCAGGTGTCATGATCGGGATCACAGCGCGACCGTACCGCTCCAAGGGGCACGCGTCCCGTTCCCTCCCCACCTCGTGCACACAGGGTTCGCGCCGCGATCGGTTGCCAAGATGCGCTGCGGCCCGCTGCCGCCGTTCAGGCTCGGTTCCGCTGCGCGCGGACGTGGATCGCCACGCCATCGGGGTCGATGACGGTGAAGCCTTGCATCAGGGGGGTGCCTGTCTCGCTCACACCTGAAACCTCGATGCGCCCCCGGTGGCGTTCGGCTCGCAGCATCGTCCTTTCGACGTCGGCCACCTCCAGCAGGATCGCTCCGCTGGACCCCTGCACACGCGGCTCAACGCCCTCCTGGCAGATATCGAGCACCACGCCGCCAAGGCGGAGCCTTGCCTTCGTGCGCTCGTGACCCTCGGTGACAAAGCCCAAGACATCCTCATAGAACTCGACGGTTCTGCCGAGGTCGGCGGCCGTCAGGGACCAACGTGCGAGGCAGTCGACGGTTCGGGCAACCTCGAGCGCGATCGCGATCGCCTGGGCCAGCAGATCGGTGTGCGTGAGGGTGATCATCCAGTGGCCGATGCCTCGCTCATCGGCCAGCTCCAGTGCGGCCCCATGCAACTTCACCGAGGGCTCCCCGCTTGCGGCTCGCACGACCTCGATGTCGGTCAGCGGACAGCTCCACAAGCCCGATCCCATTGCCTTGAGCACAGCCTCCTTTGCCGCGAAACGGACGGCATAGCGCTCGGTAGGATCCCGGCGGCGTCGGCAGTACTCGTCCTCGGCCGGGGTGAACACCCGCCGCCCGAACGTCGGGGTCCGTGCCAGGGTCCGGCGAAAACGGTCGAGCTCGACCACGTCCAGCCCGATTCCGATCATGATTCAGCTACGCCAGCGCTCAGCAAGATCGTTGATCGGGGCCGTCATGAGCTCGACGACGTCGATCGTTGCCAGAAGGTCGTCTCGGAAGGTCGGCTCGGTCTCGGTGACGGCATCGGTCAATGCCTGGTAGCGACCGCGGTAGCCCTGCAGCACCGAGCGAAGCACCGTCAGCTGGAGAACCTCGTGAAGTCGCACGTGCAGCAAGGTCATCCCCGTCGTCGTGTTGTCCTTGACCTCCGGGATGAACAGGACAGTCCTACCATCGCTGCGTCCCTGCCCCAGGAGCACCTGACGCTCGCCAGCGACGCGGTGCTTCGTGCCTCTCAACTGGGGACTGGACTCAGTGCGACTCTTCAGCTCCCTGCCCAACCCTCCGCAATCCACGACGAAGATCCGAGGCTCGGGTGCGCCTGCAACACCGGCGACTCCAAGGGCGCTGCGTCCGCTGACGGGGACCATTCCCTCGATCCGGTAGCGGGTGTAACCGAGCACCTCGTCTACCAGCGGATCAAGTACGGCCAGGGTTCGCAGCGACTCGTAGCTGAGCCGATCGCGGGCCGCGCCCGCGTCTAGGGCAGCCTGCACCAGCGGGGCTTGCAGCAGTGTCTCGTCCGAGCGCGATATCCCTACGGTGACCGTCTTGGCCTGGTGCTTGATGGCGTCTACTGGCCGAGTCAACTCCTCTATCGCCAGGGTCAGGGCGGCAGTCATGTCCTCGATCACCACGCTTGGGGTGCCGACGCGCCCATATTCGATCTGGTAGGTGTCAAGCGGCGAGATGCCCAGTGTGTACCGGAACAACGATGCGAGCCGTACCGCTGTGCTTGCTTCCAGATGGCCGTCATACTCAGATGCCCGAAGGCTGTCGAAGAAGCATCCCGCGGGTGCTTGAAGGTCGACGGCCAGCTGCCCCAGGACCTCCTCGGCCGTGCCGTTTCCCTCACGCGAGGAGCTCACAGCGGCTTCGATCACAGCCCGTGCCTCTCGGAACGGACGCGCTTGGGAATCTATGGCGAGCGCCGCTTCGTATCCGAACAGGTGTCCGGCCATGGCTGCGAGCACGAACGCAAGCATCGGGTGTGTAGCCGGCACCTCGATCACCTGGAGTGCCGAGGAGAACCGCTCCTCCCCCTCGCTCGCGATGACGATCGGTGCCGCCTTGTGTGCCCTGTAGATCGCCACCTCTTTGGCCACGTCATCGGCCGTCGACCCAACCAGTCCCGCGGCACAGACAAGGATCAGCGGTTCAGCAGAGAGGTCGATGTGCTTCTTGTCCTCGGTGGCATCACACGCGATGGACTTGTAGCAGAGCTCAGAGATCTTGATCCGCACCTCGCGGGCTGCGATCCGGTTCAGACCGTTGCCCACCACGGCCCAGTACCGACGGCTTGGCGCGAACCTGCTCGCAGCATCGGCAGCCAACCCGCGGCAGGCAAGCGTGCGCTCCATCAGGTGCGGTAGGTCCCGCAAGGCCGACAGAACCCCGTCGAGATCGAAATGCGGGTCTACACCGACCTCGTCAGCTACCGCTACCGCCAGCAGGAACCCAGCAGCGATCTGAGAGTAGAATGCCTTGGTCGACGGGACTGCCATCTCTACGTCACGGCCGTCAGAGGTGTAGAGCACTCCATCTGCCTTGTCCGTCAGATCGCTGTTGCGCCTGTTCACGATCGCCACGACGATGGCCCCCCGACCCCTGACCAGATCGACTGTCCGGTTCGTGTCGGTCGTCGTCCCGGACTGACTGATCGCCACCACAAGCGTGTCTGACATGTCGGGCCGCATCTCGAACCCGGACAGCTCTGTGGCCGTGATCGCCGAGACAAGCAGACTCGATCCGCCCGTGGCCACCTGCAACGCTGTTGCAGCGGCCTCGCCTGCAACTGCGGCTGTCCCCTGGCCGATGAACAGCACCCGTGATATGTCGCGGGCTCGCAAGGCAGCCCGTGCAACGGGTGGAAGCGAGTCACCAAGGTCGACGCCGAGTCGGCCATCGACAGCTGTGAGCTTGCCCCGGAGGGTCTTGCGAAACGACATGGGCGACTCGCTGATCTCCTTCAACAGGAAATGTGGGAACTCGCCCCGATCTATGTCGCGGGTCGTGATCTGGGCACGGGCGAGCTCGTCTTCGGTCACCGGCAATGCCGTGCCGTCATAGGAGCATCGCTCGATACCGCCAGGCTCACCGGCCAGCTCAGCTCGGAGCTGGATCACCTGGCCTCGGCTGCCTTCGGGATTAGCGGGATCTGACGGGTTCTCGCCGTCCATCCGCAGGTACCGGTTGGTCTCCTCGACGACGCCGTATGGCTCGCTGGCGACGATGAAGGAGTCTTCGGCAAGGCCCACATACAGCGCCTGTCCACTGCCCCGCAAAGCCAGCATGAGGTCGCCGGGGCAGACTGTCGAGCATGCCCCGATCGCAACCGATCCCTTGAGGCGTGCCACCGTCGAACGGAAGGAGTCGCCAAGCCCCTCGGATCCCAGAAGTCGCCTCGATGTCAGGGTTGGGATGACCTTGGCATCTGTCTGGATCTCAGGGGCGATGCTGAGACCATCGTTGGCCTTCAGATCCGCGAAGTTGTCAACGTCCCCGTTCAGCACTGCACACACATACGGTCCACCAGCGAAGGCAACCTCGTCGGAGTTGACAGGGTGCGCGTTCGCTTGGGAGATGATGCCGACACTGGCCCATCGTGTGTGGCCCAGCACCGTGGCTTCGACTTCGGCGGATGAGTCAAGCGCCATCCGCAACAGAGCATCAGCAGCTATCGCTGACCTCAAGACCTTCGTGTTGTCCCCAAGCTCACCGATCTCAGCTGCTGCTTTGTAGACGAAGGAGAGGTGCCCATCGACCACACGGGCCGACATGGAGGCAAAGAGAGGATCGTCCTGCCGACCCGACAGGACGGCTTGCACTGCCGGGCTTGTGACATCGAGCCCATGGTTGCGAACCAACAGGTGCAACCCTGCCGAGTCCCGGCCACGCACCTCGAGTCGGTCGATCGCGGATAGGGCCTGCTGCACCGACAGGTACACATCGACCGCGGCGGGCGGCGCCTCCGCCCCGGCCAGCTGCGCGACCGCTGTCGCCGTCCGTAGCCGATCGCGTTGCACGGCCCAGACAGCATCCTTCAGCCTCACCAGTGCGGCGTTGACCACCTCGATCTCGCCCACAGGTCGACCTGGGGCACCTCGGTCGAGGAGTCCTTCGATCCCGTCGGTGGCGCCAGTGATGGCCGCTGCAAGCCGCTCCACCGATGAGAACAGGAGCCTGTCATTCAACAGAGCGTGAACTCCCGGTGAGCCTCGCAAAAGTCTGTCGGCAGCCTCGACGAGATCAGCCGCTCTAGATACCAGCTCTGGCAGTCCCTCCCCCGCGGGCGCTGCCACGAGGCTGGCGGCTCGCTCTAGGGCACCAAGGATCTCCTGCACAGAGGGCGCCTGGGATCGGCTGGGACGGCGGACGATGGCGATGATGCCGCACATGGGCGTAGAGCTGACCTCGCTGGTAGGTGGGAGAGGGGCAACTCGGAAAAGAAGTGAGCTCCCTGGTCGGATTGTCAGTGTAGTTGTGACCCGCGTCAGCCTGACTTGCGCCGGCGAACCCAGGCGATAGGAGCCGAGGATCCCATCCTGATCACATGACTCGTCGGGCCGGGGCGGAGCCCCGCTAGAAGCCTCGAAGGTCGAACCACGTGAAGCGCGAGTCAAGTTCTGGCCGAGGCAAGCTCGAAGATGCCAGGGAGCAGCACACCGGGCCACCGAGGCGCATCTTCGGGCTTGCCCGTGCGAA
>JAHFUU010000265.1 GCA_023264915.1 Microthrixaceae bacterium
CCTTGCCGGCGAACCAGCGCGCACCGGACAGGAACGACGGCAGCACGGCTGCGATGCCCGGCCGGGCCCTGCCACGGGCGCGAAGCACCTGCTTCCAGTCGCTGGCGGCAGACAGAACCGGCAGGTCCTGGCCGGTGGCGAGGACCCCCGGCCGATCGGTGCTCTGGGAGACGAGCGCGAACCAGTAGAACCCGTACGGGCCGAGGGTCATCTGGTAGCCACCCTCGCCCACGACCCCGAACTCGGTGCCACCGAACAGCTCCCAGAGCACGGCCCCCCGGTAGTCGGGCAGCTCGAGCTGGGCGCTCTGGGCGAAGCGGGACAGGTTGGCCACGACGAGCACGCTCTCGTGCTCGGTGGACCGTATGAACGCGAGCACCTTGGCGTTCTCGGGGAACAGGAACCGGATCTCTCCCCGCCCGAAGACCGGATGGTGCTGGCGCAGCGCGATCAGGCGGCGCATCCATGACAGGAGCGAGTTGGCGTTGCGCTGCTGGGCCTCGACGTTGACGATCTCGAAGTGGTACTCGGGGTCGATGATGGTGGGCAGGTAGAGCTGCTGCGGGTTGGCGCCTGAGAAGCCGGCGTTGCGGTCCGGGCTCCACTGCATGGGTGTGCGCACGCCGTCGCGGTCGCCGAGGTAGACGTTGTCCCCCATCCCGAGCTCGTCGCCGTAGTAGACCACCGGCGTGCCCGGAAGCGAGAAGAGCAGGCCGTTCAGCAGCTCGATCTTGCGTCGGTCGTTGCCCAGCAGCGGCGCGAGCCGACGACGGATGCCGACGTTGACGCGCATCTCGGGGTCGGCCGCGTAGGCGCGGTACATGTAGTCGCGCTCTTCGTCGGTGACCATCTCGAGGGTCAGCTCGTCGTGGTTGCGCAAGAAGATCGCCCATTGGGCGCCCTCGGGAAGCGCCGGGGTCTGCTGCAAGATCTCGACGACGGGGTAGCGATCCTCCATGCGCAGGGACATGAACAGCCTCGGCATCAGCGGGAAGTGAAAGGCCATCTGGCACTCGTCACCCCCTTTGTGCGGATCGCCGAAGTAGGCCGCAGCCTCCTCGGGCCACTGGTTGGCTTCGGCAAGAAGCATCCTGGTCGGGAAGCGCTCGTCGACGTGCGCTCTCAGCTCGCGAAGGAAGTCATGGGTCTCCTTCAGGTTCTCGCAACTGGTGTGCTCGCGCTCGAACAGGTAGGGCACGGCATCCAACCGCATGCCGTCCACTCCCAGCTCGAACCACCGGTCGACCACCTTGAGCATCGTCGAGCGCACTTCGGGGTTGTCGAAGTTGAGGTCGGGCTGGTGAGAGAAGAAGCGATGCCAGTAGTAGGCGCCAGCCTCCGGGTCCCAGGTCCAGTTCGAGCTCTCGTAGTCCTCGAATATGACGCGGGCCTCTTTCCACCTGTCGGTCGTGTCGCTCCAGACATAGAAGTCGCGGTAACGGCTGTGGGGCTTTGCACGCCGCGCCCGCTGGAACCACGGATGCTGGTCAGAGGTGTGGTTGAGCACCAGCTCGGTGATGACGCGCAACCCGCGGCGATGAGCCTCGCGGAGCAAAGCCTTGAAGTCGGCGAGGGTGCCATAAGAGGGGTGGATGCCGCGGTAGTCGGCGATGTCATAGCCGTCGTCGCGCAACGGTGACGGGTAGAAGGGCAGGAGCCAGATTGCCGTGATGCCGAGCTGGGCGAGGTAGTCGAGCCGGGCCGTGAGTCCTGGCAGGTCGCCGATGCCGTCACCATTGCTGTCCCCGAAGGATCGGACGTGCACCTCGTAGATGACCGCATCCTTGTACCAGTCGGCGGTCTCGCCCACGTCGAGGATGGCATCGGGAGACATCGCCCGCAGTCTGCCAGAGGATCGCAGAACGGACCCACGACATGGCGGGAGGGCCGGTCAGCTGGGTGCGTTGCAGCGCCGGTTCCTGGGCGTCTGGTAGTTCCATTCCTTCCTGACGACGGGTTTCCGCGCGATGTCCAACCGCTTGCCGAGGAAGGACGCCTCGATCCCGCCGGCCAGCACGTAAGCCAGGTTCGAGGCGGTGCATTGTGCGGGTGCGGGGAGGATGGCCTCAGAGAGCACGAAGCCGTTGGAGATGTAGATACCCGAGCTCATCCCCAAGAAGCTGAAGCCAAACCCGATCTTCGGGAGCTGGGCCGTGAACACGGCCCCAACCGGACCGGGTGCCAGACCCTTCAAGGAGTCAAGCGGATTCCTCGCATCCTGGGAACGCTTGCCGTCGACCGAAAGCGATCCACTCTTGAGATGCAGACCCGCGTCGCCGTCGTAGGTGATCTCGGCCCTGCCACTGAGGCTCGAGTTCTCGAGGGCCATCGAGATCGCAACCCGGATCGAGCCCGTGAAGCTCAAGGTGAACGGGATGCCACCGACCACAGCAGGGAACGCGACCGTGAACGGGAGCATCAAGAACGAGGGTGTCTTGATGTGCGCCACGTTCTTCAGCCCTCTTAGATCAGTTGTAATGACCGCCGAGCCACCGAGGTTCGAGAAGCTGAAATCGAAGTTGTTGACCTGGCTTCCGGCGATCTTGGCCCCACCGGAGTACGCGAGGGACCCGAGCTTGACGTCGATCCCGAGGTTTCCCGACAGCTCACCTGAGCTCTTCAGACGCAACTCGAGGTGGTGGGTCCCTCCCGAAGCTTCATAGCTGATCGAGGCATCGAACGGACCCACCTTCCCAGACACCGTCGATCCCGCAAGGATCCCCGCGGCAAGCTCGCCGCTCGCGTCCCCTGCGGGGCTCGGCAGGGCCGCTGTCCTGGTCCCGTGGTTCAAGTGCTCCATGCCCTGCTCGCCCGATCCGCCAGCAGAAGTGTCATCTGAACCAGTACCTGTACCTCCCCTGGTCCCGACATGAGAGTCTTCCGGGCTCGAGCTGCCCGAATCGGTGCTTTCAGAGCTTCGGACAGACGAGCCGCTTCCCTGTGGGTCGGCATCACCGACATCCACTCCATCTGTGCCCCCGCTGCCTTGCTCGCTTGGGGTCAACAGCGACATCACGCCGTGGTCGGCATCTACGCTACGCCCGTCCCAGTTGAGCTCACCGTCCTTGACGACCTCTGGGAGCGACACAGGCCCCGTCGTCACCTTGACGTCGGATCCTGACCTTTCGACTGAAGTGACCCGGAGGGCGGTGATCCCGGTGAGCAACAGGACACTGCCCGGCTTGAGCCTGTCGGCCCCTTCCGCGTTCCCGTCGAGGGTGAGCGCCGAGCCAGAGGCGTCGAAGCTCTTGATGGTCTTGCCGCCATTTCCGCGGACGACGACGGTGTCCTCTGTCAGCGTGATGCTCTTGTCGGGGAGCTCATCGGGCCCAGTTGAGAAGGCGACGTCACCTCCACCATCTCCCTGCCCCCGCCGAACCAGGACGGCAACGCCCGCGACCACCAGCACCGCGACGACGAAGACGGAGACCGCCACGAGCGCTCCGCGCCCGGACCTCGGACCGGGCTGGCGAGGTACCGGAGCTCCCTGAGATCCAACGCGAGATCGGTCTCCGCCGCCCCCGGCTGCGGGTTCTTGCGGCGGGTACCAGTTCCCGTCAGACGCCTTCCACCATCCTGGGCCCGGCGACGTGTCCGGTGGGTACCAGTTGCCGTCGCTTGCCTGCCACCATCCTGGCCCACCAGGAGCGTTGCTCATGACCCTCGTCCGCACCGGGATCGCGGGCCCGTCAACAGAGATCGAGCCGGCGCGCCTTGCTGGGTGAGGGTGGGCAATCCCCGACCCGGGTCGACGGACGCGGGGTGTTCACGCATGAAGCTCATGGCAATCCTCGCTTTGCTCGTGCACCCCTCGCTCGGCCTCCCGAAGACCTTTTCGCAAACCCTATTCGTGAACGATGAGCAGTGCCCGTTCACGTGTCAGCTCAGGGACTGCTGCACTCGGAACATGTGGCCGGGTTGGTCTGCGGGGTCCAGCTCGACGAAGTTTCGCGGGCCGATCCAGCTGAACGTGCGATCAGCCAACAGGTCATGCACCTGGAACGGACGCTCGGGGTCGACACCGAGGCACTCCAGGTCGAGCTCCACGAAGCCGCCCTGGCGCCAGCGGGGATCGAGGTTCGCCACCACCAACACGGTGCAGGCGTGAGGCTGTGCCGGATCCACGCAAGGACCGCTGTGGGCGGTCTTCGAGTAGGCGAGCAGCATCTCGCTGTCGGTGTGGTGGAACCGAAGGGTCCGAAGAGCCTGCAGAGCGAGCTGGTCGAAGCGGGCGCTGTTCAGCTCGGTGATGGTCTCGCGGATGCTCGAAGGGTCATCACGATCCCATTGGACCAGCTGGTACTTCTCAGAGCTCGCGTACTCCTCCTTCCCGTTGGCCGCGTCGCGGTTGGCGCACAGCTCGAAGGCCGGCCCGTAGATGCCCACCGAGGGCGACAGGGTGGCGGCCAGGAAGTACCGCAGCGCGAACAGCTCTCGCGGCGCGCCCCACAGCTGGGTCGTCAAGATGTCAGGCGTGTTGGGCCAGCAGCTGGGACGGAAGTAGTCCACGCCCGGGGGACGGGACAGCTCGGTGAAGTACTCGGTCAGCTCGGCCTTGGTCTGGCGCCAAGGGAAGTACGAGTAGGACAAGCTGAACCCGATCTTGGCCAGGCGATGCATCACCGCTGGCCGCGTGAAGGCCTCGGACAGGAAGATCGCCTCGGGGTAGCGCTGGCGCACCTCGCCGAGCACCCATTCCCAGAAGGCGAAAGGCTTGGTGTGAGGGTTGTCGACGCGAAAGGTCGTCACACCCTGGCGTGCCCAGAACAAGAACACGTCGGCAAGCGCGTCCCACAACGCCCTCCACTCGGTGCATTCGAAGTCGAGCGGGTAGATGTCCTGGTACTTCTTGGGCGGGTTCTCGGCGTGGCGGATGGTGCCGTCTGGACGGTGGCTGAACCACTCGGGATGCTCGCTGACCCAGGGGTGGTCCGGCGAGCACTGGAACGCGATGTCCAGCGCCACGTCGATGCCGTTGT
>JAHFUU010000266.1 GCA_023264915.1 Microthrixaceae bacterium
ATCGACGACGCAAGCGCCACCGTCGCCGGGGTGGTCGGTGGTGAACGCGGTCGGCCTGCCGGATGTTGATGCTCAAGTTGTGGAGCAAGGTCCTGGTTATCTTGCAGTCGGCGCCTCGGACGGGCAGTTCTCAGTGTGGAGCGCTGCGGAGGACGGCGTGTTCAAGGCGGTCCCGCAGTCTCGTTCCTTTGGCGACGTTCGCGTGAATGATCTCGCGGCGCGTCCAGGTGGAAGCCTTGTGGTCGCGGTCGGCCTCTCGTGGTCCGATCCGGGAGTCCGCCGGCCTCGGATCTGGACATCTCACGACGACGGAGGCGAGTGGCACACCTCGGGGACGGCCGACCTCGATTCGATCGAGGGTGAGCTCTCCCAGGTGGTGTTTGTTGGCAGAACCGCCGTTGTGCTCGGCAATCTGGACCACGGCGGCACCGCTATCTGGGTGTTGCGAGACGGTGGATCGTGGCAGCACGTCGATGTTCAGCGGGAGCTCGGGGCTGATGTCGAGATCTTCAACATGGCGCAGGACGGCGATCGGATCGTTGCCGTTGGCCGCGCCGGCGGCAAGACGGCGGTCTTTGACTCGGTCGACGCAGAACACTGGAGCACTCATCATTCGCCGGTTCTCGTCTCGTCGCTTCATGAGATCGCCGTGTCGGGGAATCGGTTAGCTGCCGCCGGAATCAGTTGTTGTCCACCCCCGTCCGGCAGCCAGACCGTGGAGGCGGTGGGAAGCCCCGACGGCGACAAGTGGAACAGCATGACGCTGAACGCGGCGGCATTCGGAGGCGACACCGAGATGTCGCTCCATTATCTCAACAGCTGGAAAGGCCGGTTTGTTGCCGTCGCCAGCGTCGGGAATCGAACCGATGACCAGTTCTGCTACCAGGACAGCCGCACCTGCCACGCAACCTTTGATCGGTTGGCGACAAGTGAGGACGGCGTGCATTGGTCACCGACTGCTCTTTCGGTCGAGACGACGGCTCGAAGGTTGTCCGATCCACGGTCAGCAGTGCGCCAGATCGTCAGCGGGCAAACCCTGTCAGCGTTCGTCGAGAACACCAACGGCGCGGGTTCCCCGATCAAGATCTACCGATTCTCGTCGGTCGGTGATCTGCAGACCGATCAACCGACCACCCCGACGACATCGACTCCGGCCCGGCCGATGCTGACCGACACCCACCTTGAGGTCGGCAGGACGTGGAGATACGGCTATGTCGCATCTGCGACTGGGCTGACGCCTTGTTCTGGCGCCATCCCAAGATTCAACGGCATCAGGTGGCGCCGAACCGAGGAACGCGTGGCACCGCCGTTTCCGTCCTCATGGCCAATCGTCTCCACGGAGGGAACCGACACGGGGAGTACGACGGTATACGGGACCATCACGCTCGCCACCCCCCAACGGATCGAGATCGGCGTCGAAGGTGTGGGCACGGTTTGGGTGTTCGAACCGGACCCGGACACCAACAAGCCAGATGACTGCGACACACTCCCGGACTAGGACGCGCATCACGACTCGCGTGCCCGCTCCGGTGTTCGGGGAAGCTCGGGCGTTGGGGATCAGGGGAGCGCCCAGCGTTGTACGGGACCACCCGTGGACGGGTTGATCGGCCTGCGCAGGAACAACCGGCGATCCGAGCTTCTGGCCAACCTGCGCGCTGGTGAAAGGCACGCGAGATCAACGGATCCTTCGGCGGGCATGACAGCGGTGGATCAGCCGCCTGCCCGCGTCCCGGATGGGGGCCGATCAACAGCGTGTCTATGTCCATGTAGGACACCCTCCCGCTGGCGTCGTACCGCTCGACGAACGGCGCCAGCTCCCGGTGCAAATCCCGTGCCCCCGGTGGGAATCGAACCCACGATCTTCGGATTAAAAGTCCGCTGCCTTACCATTTGGCTACGGGGGCGGGAGAAGTATCGCACTCGACCCGTGAGGCGCTCGAAACCAATGCCTCCTCGGTGCCGGCCGATGGTGAGCACCTGACTGCACACCGCGCTCAGCGCCCGGAGCCACGCGTCGTTCGGCGAGTCCGCAGGCGGGCGGAGCCCCGCTAGGCATCGAACGGGACCGAGGACGCATACGCTTTGCCCGTGGAATGGCCGCTTCACTCTCGACTCCTCGCATGCGGAGCATCGATTGGCACGGTGATCTTGCTGCTGGTTGGGTGCAGCTCGGCCCCAGAGCGGGTTGCGCCTGAGGTCGTGCCGGCTGAGGGCCTCCCCGGAACCAGCTCAACCGCGGCCCCCGAGGGTTCGGGCTCTCCGCACACGGTGGTGATCGAGCAGGTGCCGGCCACCACCTCACCATGGGCGGCGACGACGACGGCTCCGCTGCCGGTCCTGTCACCCGCCCCAGCAGGAGTGTGCACGAGCGATGCGCCAGCTGACCCCAACCGAGCTGGTGCAGGGTTGGTAGAGGCTCGCGAGGCGCTCCAGAGGGCCATCATGGATCCGCGGTTCGCCTCGTCCCTCCTGTCTGTGTCGGCCTGGATCGAGGGGTGGGGAGAGGTCGTCTCCTACAACACCGATCGCACGCTGGTTCCTTCCTCGAACCAGAAGCTGATCACGGCCGCAGGTGCCTACGAGCGCCTCGATGCGAACGAACGGACCAAGACTGCTGTGGTAGCGACGGGCCCCACCCAGGACGGGGTCCTGCGGGGTGACGTTGTGTTGATCGGCGGCGGTGACCCGACGTTCACGCGGTCGGGCGGACGGTCTCTCGACGGCCTCGCCAGCCAGGTCCGAGCGCGCGGTGTGACCAAGATCGAAGGCAGGATCCTCGTTGACGAGAGCCGCTATGACACCGAGCGGTTCATCCCTACCTGGCCAGCCGGATGGCAGGCGACCGTAGGTGGACCGTTGAGCGCCCTGGAGGTGGATCGCAACCGGAACCTCGACCTGAACGAGCCCGCGCTCGCCATTGGCGACATGTTCAAGGAGTCTCTGGCCGCCGCGGGAATCACCAGCACAGGCGGCGTCGAACATGGCAAGGCTGAGTCGGGAGAGCAGATCGCCGCGATGGACGGACCGACCTATGGCGAGTTGATCTCACAGATGCTCCAGAGCAGCGACAACCTCATCGCGGAGCTTCTCGTCAAGGAGGTCGGCTTGCGTCACACCGGAGTTGGTACGACCGCCGCGGGCCTTGCTTCGATACGCGACGCCGTAGCGGTGCTGTGCGTCCCCCCTGGTGGGGCGGATGCAGACGGTTCGGGTCTGAGTGCTGCCAACGCGCACTCAACTGACCAGTTCCGGAGGTTGTTGCAGCTGTCGGAGCGGCGATGGTGGGGCCCGAGGTTTGCAGGAGCGTTGCCAGTCGCCGGCCAAACCGGCACGCTCACGGGGCGCCTCATCGGGCCATACACGACAGGCAACGTCCGCGCCAAGACTGGTTCAACCGCTGCCGGCAAGGCCCTGTCGGGGTACTTGACCACAGCAGCAGGGCGGCAGGCCTACTTCTCGATCCTCGTCAACGGCAACGCGACCGGAGGGCTCGAACCAGCCATCGACGGCATCGTGGCCCAGATCGCAGCGCTGGCAAGTTGATCGATCCGGCTCACTTGTCGCCGCGGCCACAGCAGCACCGGAAGCACAGCATCGAGTGCCGTCGAGAAGGTGATGCCAGGGTCAGCTCTCAGTGTGGGCGACACACAGGATGGACAGGCCGAAGGGGATGGGCACCTTGTGCATTGTCAGCCAGGTCTCGACCCAAGCCATCGCGTAGAAGGTCTTGTCGAGCAGCGGATGCATGCTGGACGTCTCTTCGTCGGTCTCTGAGCTGAAGCGACCCAGCGGAGTCTTGCGGGACAGGATCGCGAGGGGAACGAGGAACGAGTAGTAGTAGCAGAGGCGGTCCACCACGAACCCGGCCCCTTCGACGGCCGACCGGAGCTCGCCGAGCCGGTAGCGCCTTCGGTGCGCCGCCCTGACGTCATGCTCTGACCACAAGAACATGTAGGACGAGGTGGTGATGAAGCACGGCTCGTACGGTTTGAGGACCCGTGCGAACTCTCGCATCGCACCGACATCGTCATCGAGGTGCTCTATGACCTCGGTGCAGATCAAGACGTCCGCGCACGAGTCCGAGAAGGGCAACGGGTCAGCCAAGCACGACAGCACCGGCGGAGCGGGACTCCGGCGACGGGCGTGACGAAGAGCGACCATCGACAGGTCGGTCCCGACGATGGTGGTGGCTCCGAGGTTCTGGAGCGTGCCGAAGGACTCAGCGGTTCCGGTGCCTACGTCTATCGCTCGGGCACCTCGTGCAAGCCTGCCCCGCAGCTCCTCGGCCATCCGGTGACGTCGCGCCCGGTACCACCAGTGCGTCGCAGCCACATCTGCCATGAGGTCGAAGTAGCCGTCCTCGGGCTGGACCTCGAGACCGAGCGAGTCGTCGAGTCGGGAGACGTTGCTCACGGCGCAACGCTAGCGGGGCTTCGCCCCGGCCCCGACGAGCCATGTGATCGGGATGGGATCCGCGACCCCTCATCTCTTGGGGCGCCGTCGGCGCTCACACCTGGTTCTGTGCGAGGCCCGCTCACTGCCGCTCACGGTTCGCACGGCGAGCCCGAAGATGCGCCTCGGTGGCCCGTTGCGCTGTGGCGGCATCTTCGAGCTCGCTTCGGCCAGAGGTTGACTCGCACTTCACGTGGTTCAACCTTTGAGGTCGCTACCGTGGCCACGCTCCTGTCCGACAAGCCGTCACAAGGGTCGCCCGCGGCGGTCGATCAGGATGGAGGCCGCCGCGCAATGATCAGCACGTGAGGGTGCACGTAGCCGCTATCGACACGACGTCGGGTCACATCCAGCCCCTGCCTCTCGATCATCTCGGCCAGCTCGGCGGGCGGGGTGAACTGCACCTGGTCCCCTTCGGTGATCCTCAACACGCGGGTGGCGACGAGCTCCTGGGCGACGGTGATGGCCGCCTTCCAGCGAGGTACCTGGTCGGCTTCTTTGACCACCAGCACACCG
>JAHFUU010000267.1:0-3736 GCA_023264915.1 Microthrixaceae bacterium
CCGCCGAGGACGACGAGCTGGATCTACGGCTCCTCGATGACGTCGCGGTGCGCTCTTACATCTACGCCGCCGACGGACAGATGCTCGCCAAGCTGCATCGTGCCGAGAACAGGTTGCCTGTCTCGATCCTGTTCGTCCCCCAGCCGGTGAAGGAGGCGATCGTAGCGATAGAGGACGCCGACTTCTACACCCATCCGGGCGTCAACATGAGGGCGACGTTCCGGGCGTTGCTAGAGAACGTATCGTAGGGCGGCATCCAGCAAGGCGGATCCACGATCACCCAGCAGCTGGTCAAGAACGCACTGGACCAGACCGACCAGGACCTTCAGCGCAAGTCACGCGAGGCTGCACTTGCCGTCCGTCTCGAGAAGCGGCTCACCAAGGACCAGATCCTCGAGTACTACCTCAACACGGTCTACTTCGGCTCGGGTGCCTACGGCGTTCAGGCCGCGGCCGAGACCTACTTCGGGAAGAACGTGTGGGAGCTCGACTGGGGCCAGGCCGCCCTGCTGGCGTCGCTGATATCGAACCCGGTTCGCAACGATCCGACCCTGCATCCCGATACCTCTCGGCGGCAGCGCCAGCTCGCCCTCGACCGTCTGGTCACCTTGGGCAAGGTCTCGACGGCAGACGCCGAGAAGTATGGGCGCGCCCCCTTGCCACAGGTTCGTTGCGGCACAGAGAACCAGGACAGCCCCCAGTGCAAGTGCTTGCAGGCACCGGCGAAGCAGGACTACTTCACCGAGCTCGTCCGACGGCAGCTTCTCGAGAACCCCTTCTACGGCATCGGGAAGACCCGCGAAGAGCGTGAGCAGGTTGTGTACGGGGGTGGGTTGCGGGTCAAGACGACCTTGCAGCCCCTGGCTCAGCTCTCGGCATACCAGGCACGTGACGAGGTCCTTCCCAAGGTGAGCGGTGTGACGGCCGCTCTGGTTTCGATCGAGCCCGGAACCGGGGCTGTGCGAGCCATGCTCGGCGGCCCAGGCTTTGACTTCTATGAGCACAACATCGCGACCGAGGGCCTGCGCCAGACCGGGTCTTCGTTCAAGACCTTCGCCTTGCTCACCGCACTCGAACAAGGGGCGGTCCCCAGCGACTTCATCCTGGGAGGCGGTGACTTCCCATGCAAGGGGTGTCCGGGCAACGTCTACAACATGCCAGGACCGGGTGGGACGCTCACGTCGGTCACCACCGTCTCCTCCAACGGTGCATTCGTGCGGCTCGGCCTCATCGACGGGTTGGAGAACATCGCGACGATGGCCCGCAAGCTCGGCGTCACGGCGCCGCTCGAGCCGCCCCCGCTGAGCCTGCCGCTCGGGACCAAGGAGGTGACTCCCCTCGAGATGGCGTCGGCGTACTCCTCGATCCCCAACGGCGGCAACTACCAGCCCTGGTACGTGATCGAGAGCATCGAGGACCGCTACGGCCATGTGGTCTACCAGCACCGCCCTACGGCTCAGAGGCAGTACTCCCAGCAGACCTCGTGCCTCGCGACCCAGATCCTTGCCGAGAACGTACGATCCGGCACCGGCCGCAACGCAACGCTCTCGAAGCAGCCTGCCGCCGGCAAGACCGGAACCACCAACGATGGGGCAGACACCTGGTTCATCGGCTTCACCCCGTACCTGACGACCGCAATCTGGGTCGGGGACATAGCTCCGGGTCCCGATGGGCAGCCGAGGCGCAACCCGGTGCGCACGATCGCGGGCCGCGAGAACTTCGGTGGCCAGTTCCCCGCGCTGCTGTGGGGCAACTTCAACGAGCGGTTCCACTCGAGCCTTCCCGTTGTCGGCTTCCCCGAGTGCCTACCCACGCGACCCGGCCGTTTCATCAACAGCAACTGGGACTACCTCCTGCCCGCCGACGCCCCGCCGACCGGGTTCATTCCGTTCCCATCCCTTCCAGGCACCCCGCCCCCCACGACAGCGCGCCGCGCCTCGCCGGCGCCCCCGACGTCAAAGCCACCGTCGACGGACACCACTGTCAAGGCACCCCCGACGACCGCTGGGCCTCCACCCACCTCGGCACCACCGACCACGGCCGCGTCGCCCTAGATTGAGACACGTGAACCCTGAGTCAAGTTCTGGCCGAGACGAGATCGAAGATGCCAGGGAGCAGCGCGGGTCACCGCGGCGCATCTTCGGGCTTGCCCGTGCGAACCGTGAGCAGCAGCCGCCTACCGTCCCCAGCCAGTCACATGACCGTCGGGCTGGGGCGTAGCCCCCTTTGGGATGGATCGATGAGTGAAGCCACATCTGGAACGCAGTTCGAGCGCTTGCTTGGGCTACAGGACTTGGACAGTCGCATCAACCAGCTCGAGCACCGCCGAGCGACGCTGCCCGAGCGCGAAGGCCTGGCAGCAGCGCAACGGTCCCTTGCTGAGCTTGAACGAAATGCCGATGGCGTCACGGCGAAGCTGGACGCGGTAGCGCGGGACCAGCGACGCCGCGAGGACGAGATCGACATGGTCGAGGCCAAGGTCGCCGAGATCTCCGGCTCGATGTATGGCGGAGCGATCACCTCACCCAGAGAGCTGCTCACGATGCAGGAGGAGCTGGATGCGCTGCAACGCCGCCGGGCAGCCATCGAGGACGAGATCATCGATCTGATGGAGTACGCGGAACCCCTCCAGGATCGTCTTGCCGAGATCTCCGCCCAGCGCGCGGAGCTCGATGACGTCGCCCGAGCTGCGCTCGCCGTGATCGCCGAGCAGGAGACGGTCATCGATGGTGATCTGGGTCGCAGCCGATCCGAGCGTGACAGGCTCGTCGGTGGGATCCCAGCCGATGTGATCGACATGTATGAGGGATTGCGGCGCTCATTTGACGGGGTGGCGGTCGCCCGGATCGACAACGGCACCTGTGGGGGGTGCTACCTGGCCTTGCCGTCAGCCGAGCTTGACCGCATACGCCGCCTCCCGGCCGATGCGGCCGTGCATTGCGAGGAATGCGGGCGGCTGCTGGTCCGGTGAGGGTCAGCACGCGGCGGTCCCGCTTCGGTGCGTCCTGAGGAGATCGGCGATGATCTGCTGGTTCGCAGGCGCAGGTGTGGCGGGCGTGTGGCTGATCTTCAAGAGCCCGGCTCTGGACTACCGCTTGGTGATGGTCGGGTCAGTCCTTCCCCTCGGTGAGGCCTTCCTCGGCGGTCCCAGAGCCCTGCACACGCTGGCCGGTGCGGTGGCGGTCCTGCTCGTCGCCGTCATCGCCACGAGAGGTCGGCGGCTGCTGCGTCGCCGGCTCATCGGATTGCCGATCGGGATGCTGATGCACCTGGTGCTCGACGGCAGCTGGACCCGGGCCGAGCTGTTCTGGTGGCCGTTCTTCGGTCAGGGCTTCGGTGATGGCGGGCTGGGGGAGTGGGGGCGCCCTCTTGGCGTGTCGATCGTACTGGAGTCGGCGGGTGTGGCGGCTCTGGTCTGGTGCTGGCGAAGGTTCGTCATGTCTGATCCTGCCAACCGCGCCCTGTTCCTGCGAACGGGTCATCTGAACCGAAAGGTCACAACTTGACACTGATCCTGGTTCGCCACGGGCGCACGGATGCGAACGCGTCAGGCCTCCTTCTGGGCCGGCTCGACCCGCCTCTTGATCCTGAGGGTCACCGCCAGGCCGCACTGGTGGCCGAGGCTGTCAAGGCCCGAGCACCCGGCACGCGCCGGGTGCTCAGCAGCCCCCTGGCCCGGACCCTTGCGACCGCCGAGGCGATCGCGGAACGTCTCGGGCTTGACGTACAGGTCGAT
>JAHFUU010000267.1:3746-4959 GCA_023264915.1 Microthrixaceae bacterium
TGACCGGTGGATCGAGCTGGACTACGGCGACCTCGACGGTCGCCCCCTGCGCGATGTGCCCGCCGACCTGTGGGCACGCTGGAAGGCCGATCCTGGCCTTGCCGCAGGCGGAGGTGAGTCCCTTGTCGCTCTGGGCGAACGCGTGCGGCTCGCGGTCGGTGACCTTGCCGAGGATGTCAGCAACGGTGACGTCGTGGTCGTCTCCCACGTCTCGCCGATCAAAGCGGCGGTCATCTGGGCGCTTGGAGTTGGCGACGAGACCGCCTGGAGGATGTTCCTGGCACCGGCGTCCATCACCCGCATCGCCTGGCGTGGCGTCGAACCCAGCCTTGTCGGCTTCAATGACGTCTCGCACCTTGGATGAACCCCGGCTCGCCGCGCGCCAGATCCATCTCGGGATGAGGTTGCGAACGGCGACACAGCGCTGAACCGCTCACAAGCCGAACCGGCCAATTGAGTGAACCACCAGGACTGGTCCGCGAAGTGGAGGATGCGGAGGCGTTCAAAGCCGAAAACGCGGACGCCCCGCGAGCAGTGCAGGCAAACGGGGCGAGGAGATCCGCTGCTGCAGCTCTGCGGGGCGACCGCGGCTGGTGTTGGGGTCTGTCGTGCTGATCACTCAGCGTCGAACTGGTCTTGCGATCGGCCTGATTGTAGTGGCGCTGAAGGCAAATGGGCCCATTGGCCCCCCAAGACGAGTCGATCGACCTAACGGTTCCGCCCTCGCCGACGAGTCGTTCTGGGACCCGACGAGTCGTTCTGGCAGGCGAGACCGCCGACCCTCGCCTTCTCGATCACCCAAGGGACGCGCCCTCGGTTGATCGAGAGATCGGGTGGCTGGCGAGCCGGCTCTTTTGGACCTTGCCCAGCGCGTTGCGCGGGAGCTCGTCGATGAAGAAGACATCGCGTGGACGCTTGTGGGGCGCCAGGCGTTCAGCGACGTAGGCGGAGAGCTCACCGGCAAGGGTCTGCCCTGGGGACGGCGCCTTCGGCCCGAGCACGATCCAAGCCGCGATCCTCTCGCCCAGATCAGGGTCCGGGAGACCTGTCACCGCGGCGGCCACAACTGCCGGATGGTCCTCGAGCAGCTCGGCGATCTCGCCGGCGCCGATCCGGAAACCGCCCGAGCTGATCAGGTCGGTTGCCTTGCGGCCAAGGATTCGCAGGTAGCCGTCCTCATCTCGGGAAGCCATGTCGCCGGTGTGGACCCAAC
>JAHFUU010000268.1 GCA_023264915.1 Microthrixaceae bacterium
ACCAGGGCCGTTGCCCGAACGGAGGCCTGATTCTGACACTTCGTCAGAATCTGTGCTTGACTGTTGCCGATGCGAGAGGGGGTCACGTCATCGGTTGCTGTGGGCGCGCGTCGCCCAGGTGTCGGGCCGATGCCACGCAAGGGGCTGAGCCTGCTCAACTACCCTTCGTTCGCTCACCTCTGGGGGATATCGCCGTGAGACATCGCTGGATCGCAATAGCCGTTGCCGGGACGCTGCTCATGGGCGGTTGCGGGAGCCGGCTGTCCCAGCAGGAGCTGCTGGGCGGGCAGGCCCAGGACCTCGGCGCAACCGGGGCAGGTGCGCCGGGCAGCGCTTTGCCGTCCGGCACGGCTCCCAGCGGCGCGGCGACCAACTCGACGGGGTTCACGATCGAGTCACCGTGCGGGCCCGGCAACGCGAAGGGAGCGACCGATGTCGGTGTGACCGACTCTGAGATCCACGTCGGTACGATCGCGGACGTCACCGGCCCGAAGCCGGGGCTCAACAAGGGTCTTCATGACTCGATGCTGGCCTTCGCCCAGTGGTGCAACGACCAGGGAGGGATCAACGGCCGAAAGGTGGTGGTCGACCTGCTCGACGGGAAGCTGCTCGAGTACCAGGCGGCGATGATCGGGGCTTGCGGAACCGACTTCATGCTGGTGGGTGGGCTCGGGACCCTGGATGGAACCGGTGCCCAGGATGGGGTCGATTGCGGGATCGTCAACGTGCCCGCAGCGGCGGTGAGTGCCGAGCAGACCGAAGCCGAGAACACCGTCGAGCCTCAACCCAACCCGATCCATTACTACAACTCGGCGCCTGGCAGATGGGTGGCCAAGAACTTCCCGGAGGTCATCAAGAAGGCTGCCGCTCTGTACAACAAGGTCCCCGTCACCGATGCCCAGAGCTCACGCCTTCGCGAGGCGTATGAGGCGGCAGGCTTCCAGTTCGTCTACAAGGAGGCAACCAACGTCAACGAGTCCAACTGGTCGCCGATCGTCTTGAACATGAAGAACCAGGGAATCGACTACGTGACCCTGACATCCTCGTTCGAGGAGATAGTCCCGTTGCAGGCCGCCATGGCCCAGCAGGGGTTCAAGCCGAAGGTCATCGACCTCGAGGCCAACTACTACAACCAGAAGTACCCCGACGCGGCAGGTGAGACAGCCGAGGGCACCTTCGTGAAGCTGACCGCGTGGCCTTTCGAGGAGGCCGACAAGAACCCGGCCACCGCCAAGTACCTCGAGCTGTTGAAGAAGGCGGTGCCTGAAGCGCAGCCCGAGCTGTTGGGCGTCCAGGCGTTCTCCGCCGGGCTCCTCTTCGCCACGACCGCGAAGAAGCTGGGCTCGAACCTGACCCGCCAAGGGATGCTCAAGGAGCTGAAGAACGTCCACAAGTGGGACGGCGGCGGGCTGCACGGGACGAGCGACCCTGGCGGCAACAGGCCGAGCACCTGCATCGTCATGATGGAGATCAGGGGCGGCAAGTACGTCCGCAGGTTCCCTCTGGAGGACAAGGATGCCGAGGCCTACAAGACAGGCAACGGGATGTGGTGCCCGCCCTATGACGAGGTGATGGTCGAGCTGAAAGGCAACTACGGCACCGGAGCGCGGAAGAAGAGCTGACCCGCCGGGGCATCGCCCCGCCACGGGCGCCTGCTGGGGAGGAGACCTGGTGTGAGCGACAAGAACGAGCCCTCAGCCGGCCAGCCAACGGGTCGGGTAGGAGTCCCGTCGGTGGGCGAGGCGGGCGCGCGATGATGCACGCCGCAGCCGCGGTGCTGGCGCAGGAGGGGGCCAACGATGCCCTGGCCAACTTCTTGGCTTTCACGGTCCTGGGTTTGGTCTCGGCCGGGATCTACGCGGTGGCGGCCAGCGGCCTGGTGCTCACCTACACGACCTCTGGCATCTTCAACTTCGCGCACGGCGCCATCGGGATGATGGGCGCGTTCACGTACTGGCAGCTGGCCGTTCGCTGGAAGCTCCCCGCAGCGGTGGCAATCCTGATCGTGCTGGTGATCATCGCCCCGCTGTTCGGCTGGATGGTCGACCGTGTGATCATGCGCGGCCTCGAAGGCACCTCAGAGGTGACCAAGATCGTCGTGACGATCGGTCTCACGTTCGGGCTGATCGCGCTCGCTCCGGTCATCTGGTCACCAAAGGAGAACAGGCGCGTCCAGGCGCTGTTCGCCGGCCAGCAGTTCGAGGTGTTCGGCGCGACCGTCACCTATCACCAGATCCTGACAATCGTCGTCGCCATCGCAGTCGCGGTCGGGATTCGCATCCTGTTGTACAAGACGCGTTCGGGTGTGGCCATGCGAGCGGTCGTCGACAGCCGGTCCCTGATGCAGCTCAACGGCGGCCGCCCGAACCGCTCGTCGGCACTCAGCTGGTCGCTCGGCTCGTCGCTGGCTGCCCTGTCCGGAATCCTCATAGCCGACCGTCTCGGGCTCGAGGTCCTGAGCCTGACGTTCCTGGTCGTCAACGCGTACGCCGCAGCAATCGTCGGCCGCCTCGTCAGCCTCCCGCTCACCTACCTGGGTGCGTTGCTGCTTGGACTCGTCGAGAGCTATGCGGTCGGTTACCTACCCAAGGATCCCGAGTGGTTGACGAGCGCCGGTTGGGAGGTGGCCACGACGCTGCGGATGGCGATTCCGGTGATCATGCTGTTCGTCGTGCTGTTGCTGATGCCCCAGGCGCGCCTGGCGACCCAGGGCCTGGTGCGCAGCAGGGAAGGTGTTCGCAAGCCCACGATCGGCTGGGCCATGGCCGGCTTCGGTGCAGTGATCGCCGCCTTTGGCGTGCTGAGCTCGTTGTTGAGCGACAAGGGTGTCAACTCCTGGAGCAAGGCGATGGTGCTGGCGATCATCATGCTGTCGCTGGTGCCCCTGACCGGCTATGGAGGTCAGATCTCGCTGGCTCAGATGAGCTTCGCGGGACTGGGGGCGGTCGCCGTGGGCAAGTTCGGGGCCGGGGGCAACCCGCTTGGACTGGTCGTGGCGGTCCTGCTGGCGGCATCAGTCGGGGCGCTGGTAGCTCTGCCGGCGCTTCGCCTTCGGGGGATCTACCTGGCCCTGTCCACGCTCGCGTTCGCGTTCTTCATGGACAAGGTCATCTTCCCCCAGAAGGCCGTCTTCGGCAGCGGCGCGCTGACAGTCGAGCGCGTCGGGTTCGCGAGCAGCGATCGGGCTTTCATGGTCTTCCTGTCGGTCGTGTTCTGCGCGGTTGGCCTGGTGGTCGTGTACCTGCGCCTCGGCCCGTTCGGTCGCCGGCTCCAAGCCATGAAGGACAGTCCGGCAGCGTGCGCGACTCTGGGCCTCAACCTCACGACCACCAAGCTCCAGGTCTTCATGCTCTCGGCAGGGATCGCCGGTCTTGGAGGGGCGATGCTGGCGATGCTGCAAAGGACGGCGGCACCGCCCAACTTCGACGCCCTTTCGGGATTGCCGATCCTGTTGATGGTCGTCGCGGGCGGCGTATCGATGGTGTCGGGAGCACTCCTGGGCGGGTTGCTGTACGGGTCGTTCCCGGTCATCTCAGAGGCGATCCCGGCCCTCGCCAACCTCTTGCAGGTCGCTCCGGGACTCATCGGCATCAGCTTGGGCCGCAACCCCAACGGCCTCGCCAACGAGATCGGCACGCGGGTGCATGACCTGATCGACAGGCGCAGGGGGCTGATCGCGGCAGACGTCGAGGGGCCGCGGCTCCAGCTGCCCGTCGAACCTCTGGCAGACATCGAGACCGTCGGCGTGGACAGGCCTTTCTCCGAGGAGGACCTGGTTCTCATCGATGAGGTCCTCGGGATCGACGAGGGGGTGCTGTCACGTGGCGCTACTTGACATCGGAGAGGTCAGCGTCAAGTTCGGCGGCAACATGGCCCTGACCGAGGTGACCCTTGCTGTCGAACCGCACGCGGTCACGGGCCTCATCGGCCCCAACGGGGCAGGCAAGACGACCCTCTTCAACGTCATCTGTGGGTTGCAGGCTCCCCTGAGGGGCACGGTCTCGATGAACGGGATCAACATCGCCGGCTACGCGCCCCACGAACGTTCCCAGCGGGGGATGGCACGGACCTTCCAGCGTCTCGAGTTGTTCGGATCGTTGAGTGCGAGAGAGAACCTGCAGGTCGGTGCCGAGATCCCCAGACGCTTCGCGGATCCACAGTCGCCCGCAGACCGTGTCGAGAGCGCGATGTGCCTCGTCGGGATGGAGGCGTTCGCGGACATGCGAGCGGATCGACTGACCACGGGCCAGGCCCGCCTGGTCGAGCTGGCGCGGGCATTGGTGACCAGACCCAAGCTGTTGCTGCTGGACGAGCCGGCCTCGGGGCTCGACGCGGACGAGACCGCCGCCTTTGCCCAGATCCTCAAAGGGTTGGCAGGCGCAGGGATGGCCATATTGCTGGTCGAGCACGACATCCCCTTGGTGATGAAGACGTGCAACAAGATCTACGTCCTTGATTTCGGCCGGATCATCGCGGCCGGGACGCCCGAGGAGATCCGCCAGAACCCCTTGGTCATCGAGGCGTACCTCGGTTCGCCGGCAGAGGTCGCGTCGTGAGCTCGATGAGCACGATGTCCGGGGACGGCCCCGATCGTGCGGGTCGGGTCGTGCCAGCTCGCGAGCCCGAGCCTCGCCAGCCCGAGCTGTCAACCCCTTCGCTCGAGCTGGTCGGTGTCCACGCGGCCTACGGGCGCATCGAGGTGCTCCATGGCGTGGACCTGGTGGTGCCCGCCGGGAGTGTGGTCGCCCTGCTGGGTCCGAACGGCGCCGGCAAGACAACGACCTTGTCGGTCTGCAGCGGGATGATGCCGCCAACCGCCGGACACGTCTGCATGGCGGGCCGGCGGGTCGACGGGGCCCCGCCGGACGCGCTGACTCGGGCAGGTGTGTGCACGATCCCCGAGGGAAGGGGCGTCTTCCCCAACCTCACGGTTCGAGAGAACCTCGAGATGATGACCT
>JAHFUU010000269.1 GCA_023264915.1 Microthrixaceae bacterium
AGGCCGCCCACTCAAGGTCGCGTAAGTCACAATGAATTACGCGCGGTCGTACTAGCCGATTTCCGCCATCTCGTCGCGCAACCGCTGGGCGCGCCGCCGGTTGTCCTCGCGGAGGTACCGGAGCGCCTCATCGACGCGCACACGTCGACGGTTGCCGACCTTCCGGCAAGGCAGCCGGCCGTCGTCGATGAGACGAACGACGTACTGACGCGAGACCCCGAGCAACGACGCGACATCTCCGGTGCTCAGCTCCTTGACCATCGGCAGCACGCTTGGCTCTTGGCCATCACCAAGGGACTCAAGGACCTCAATCGTGCGATCCAACGCGGCACGAGGAAGGACGAAGGACCGCTCGCCCGAGCCGCTGGCAAGGATGACCTTCACCTCGGGCTCGCTCAGAGGCAGCGAGTCGAGGTACTCCTGCAGTTCGGTGGCGGCGCTCCGCGCAGCCTTGGCTCGCTGCAATTGCTCTCGCTGTTCCTGCACGCTGGCCATGTCGAGACCTCCTCGATCCGGGCGCTGCCGCGGCAACTCGCGGCAGCTCCGGTGACCAGTGTGCACCAGGTTGCGGATAAACGCAACCTATCTAGGTTCCCCATCAGGCCCAGACAGTCGTCCGCCCATGAGCGGCGCAGAACGCGTCCAGATGAGGGCGGTGCCAGGCCGTCGGCAGCACAAATGCTGGGGTCAGGCCCGACCTTGCCTCAAGCCACTTGCGCAGCTCGCCCTTGAACTTCGCTGTCACGCGAAACACACCCACATCGGTTGTCACCGCCGGCTGCCCCTGGTTCCCACGTGCGGCCATCAATGTGTAGATCCAGGCCGAAGTCAGGGCGTTCAGCCCTGCCGGGTTCTCGATCGTCAAGGGGACTGAGGTTCGGAAGCCGTTGTGCACGTTCGCCAGCAGGAAGTGGCCACGTTGGATCCGGAGCCTCTCACTCACATCGGGGGCCGAGTACATCACCGCCGCGTCGACGGGCAACGCGGCGTAGAGAGTGGCGAACTCCGTGCTGGTGAATGCCGGCAGAGTCGTCGCTGGTCGTCGGATGGCGAAGAGGACCCCATCCTTCGCATCGTCATCCGGATTCGGGCTAACCACAGCCATGTACAGACCCACGAGAGGGTCGAGGGAGACGTCCAGCAGTGGGGTTGCCGCGCCGTGGTGCTGGAGCATTGCCAGCAGCGCCAAGTCGGGAAGGCACGCGCCCTCGTGGAGGTCGAGCTTCGCAGCGCGAGCAGCCTCGATCAGGTCGTCCGTGCAGTCTGCGACGCGCTCGTCCGTCAATCCACCAGCCAGGACGCGGGTGTGAACCGCCGGAGTCAGGTCGTGCTTAGCGTTGGGCTGGCCCCGCCACAGCCAGGTGGACTGTCCGTACAAGGCATGGAGGTCCCAGATCGCGCGCAGCAGTTCCCGGATCCTGTACGCATCTGGACCGGTCTGTTGGTGCCACCAAGGGAATCGCGGATTCGGCATCGGGCGAACGCTACGACAGGCGTTTGCCTCCGTGTCGGGCACAACACTCGACTACCAGCGGGCCACGTGGTCCTGTCCGCCCGCTGGTCGCTCATCGACATCGCAGAGCGCGACGAGTTCGGTGCGAGACCAGCGCCAGCGAGACCCTCGCGGTCCCGCGCGCATTTCGCGCGCATCGACCTCGGACCGCCTCCGAAGCAACCTCGGCCGGACGCAAGAAAACCCCCGCTGAACAGGGGTTTTCCGACGTGGGCGATGGGGGACTCGAACCCTCGACCTCTGCCGTGTGAAGGCAGCGCTCTAGCCATCTGAGCTAATCGCCCGGGTTGTGTGCGGGTCGCCACTGTACCCGGACGAGGCAATCCTCTCCATTGGGGAAGCACAAGGGTTCGACGAGATCTTGGCCACGCGGTCGATCCGCACGCACAGTCTCTTCCAATGCCGGCATTCCCGGGCCCCTGGACAGGCGCGGCCGAGTCTTCGGCGCTTGCACACAGCGACAACAGATCGTCGATCGCGCAACTGCAAGCGCCTAAGGTGACGCCCAGCGGCCAGGACCCGCGGGGGCCGTCTCACCTCAGCTCACCACAAGAACCGGCGAGACGCTCACTCCGCGCACCAACCAGACCGGGTGTTGCACCCTGCCCTCTGACCTGGAATGAGATCACGATCGTGACCTTGCTGTCGGCTGGAAGCGTCGAGCGTGCCCTCGAGTCGATCAACCGCGCATCGTTGTGGTGGGGGCTCGCCGCGGGCTTCGCCGTCTCCATCGCCGCTACCGTCTCGCGCAAGCAACGACGCATGGCCGCTCTCCTTCCCGGGATTGCCGGGGTCAGCCTTGCCGTGGTGATGTTCGAGGTCACAGCGACGGTCCAGCCTGGTCGTGGCGCTTTCCTGTTGTGGGTCGTCGCATCCAGCACCTGCATGCTGGCGGCATCCTGGATGGGCGAACCGATCCACGTGCTCGTCGTTGGGGTGGCTTCGGCCTTGGTCGGATGGGCAACCAGTGCGGCCGCCACGGCGGGACAGGTCGTGATCCGCCACCCGGCTGCGGGGGGAGCGCCAGCCTCTGCGGCCGTGATCGGCACACTCGTTGCTCTCGGCACCGCGGGCTTGGCTCTTGCTCTGGCCAAGACGACCGAACACGGCGGCGCTCCACGCACGTTCCCGCCGATCCTGGCCGCATCGGTCGGTCTGTTCCTGTGCCTTCCCGAGACCACAGCTCCATTGGTCACGCTCGGTTTCTCGATTCCTCTCGCCGTGTGGGCGGCAACTACCGGGCTGGGAGCACCGCGCCTTCAAGCCGCGTCGAGCGCTGCTCTCGCTCCCCCGCTGGTGATGACCGTTGTCCTGGGGGTCTCATCGGGTGGGGAGCGCGTGCTGATCGGCGCGCTTGGCAGCCTTGGCACCGTTGCGGTATGGGCGCTCGTGCGGATGGCACGCCGGGTCAAGCCCGGACCTCCATGCATCTCATGGCTGGCGCTGTCAACAGGAGTCGGTGCAGCCGCGATCGGCATCGCACGAATGGCAGTTGTTCGCAGCTCGTCGCCTCGAGTGCTGGCCGGCACGGCTGCGGGTCTTGCCCTCCTCGCCATGTGGTGTGTCCTCGGGGAGATCCTTGCCAGCAGCAGGTCCTCACCGTAGGCGCTCGCGGATCCACGAGCGACGGCTGCCGACGTGGCAAGCGCCTACCGGCGGCGCGACCGCCAGGGAACCCGGCGGCGCGATCGCCACAACTCAAGCCTTCGACAGGGCAACGCGATGAACTGAGAGGAACCCGAGTTGTTGCGCCCTCCCGGCTCAGGCCGGGTGGGCGACTCGGTTCTGAATCCTGCCCAACGCCGCCACCGGCCTCCGCCGGTAGGGCGTCCAGAGACCCGTCGCTTCTCCCAAACCGGGCGGCGGGTCTCTCATGTTCTCCAGCCGCGCTGGTCGACCGTCCTCGCACACGCCGCGCTGAGTCATCAGTCCTGCCACCACGATGCTTGGTCATCGACGCTGCGCCAAGGGTGCTGGTCGCGCTGCTGTCCTCAGACGGCTGTGTGGCGCCGGCCCGGCCAACCGGTGACTGCCGACGTCAGACCAGCTCCACAAGACGACCCTAGGTGACTCCTGATGTAGAGCTGGCCACCGCGGCCGCAGGTGTCGGGTCCGTGACGAGGCTGATCCAAGGCAGCGACCGCCCGCGCACCTGAGCCAGCGAGCTTGGATCGGCGGCAGGTCCGGGTGGGTGTGACCGGGTCCGGTGACCGGCTCCGCTTGGTGGGTAGTGTCTGCCGATGGCCAGTGGGCGAGAGTCGCTGGAGATTCGTCGCTCGACCGATGCCGATCTGGGTGCGGCGGTTGAGCTCGCGGCCAAGGCGCTCGGATGGGTCCCAGGCAAGCCCAACGCCGAGCTGTTCGGATGGAAGCACCTGGACAACCCCTTCGGCCAGTCACCCATGTGGCTGGCGGTCCGGGACGGGCAGCTGGTCGGGTTCCGCGCGTTCCTTCGGTGGCGGTTCATCCGACCCGATGGATCGGTTGCCCGAGCTGTCCGAGCAGTCGACACCGCAACCCACCCCGACTTCCAGGGGCAGGGGATCTTCACGGCGCTGACCAACGCCGCTGTCGAGGAGATGCGCTCGGAGGAAATCGACTTCGTCTTCAACACGCCCAATGACCTGAGTCGGCCGGGTTACCTCAAGATGGGTTGGAGCACCGTCGGCCACATCCCAGTGCGCGTCCGGCTCCGATCACCTGGCGCTGCCTGGCGAGTAGCCCGTGCCCGAGTCCCTGCCGAGAAGTGGTCCCTTCCGAGCAAGGCTGGCGAGAGCGCCGAAGCGGTGCTCAGGGACCGTGACGCTGTGGCATCACTGCTGTCTGAGTGCGACCTCGCCACACTCTACCGAACCGACCGCTCCGTCGATTACCTCGCGTGGCGCTACAGGTTCGCAGCACTCGGCTACCGGGCGATCTGTGTTGGTGGTGATGCTCGCCGTGGAACGTGCATCTTCCGCGTCCGCCGCAGGGGTGCCGCGACTGAGGCGACGGTTTGCGAGCTGCTGGTGCCCGGAGGGCAGGCACGCCTTGGCCAACGCCTTCTGAGCGAGGTCACCCGCGTGACCCGGGCGGACTACCTCATCTGGTCAGGACCCAGGCTGCCACCAAGCGCAGGATTCATCCCCCTGCCGAGACAGGGCCCGATCCTCACCTGGCGCCCACTCACACAACTCGTGCAACCCCCCCTCGCCGACTGGGCCCTGACTCTCGGCGACATCGAGCTGTTCTAGGTTCAGGGCGATCAGCAGGATGCGGCAGGCCCGGATCCCGCTAGCGTCGACCCGATGTTCGAGAACACCAGGTGGAGCAAGCGCCGGCACGCCCTCGACCGTCCCTTCCCTGACGAGTGGCGCCACTTGTTGGCCGAGGGGCTCAAACATTGGGAGATGCTCGACGACGACGAGCGGGCCAACCTCGAGGAGCTGATC
>JAHFUU010000270.1 GCA_023264915.1 Microthrixaceae bacterium
TGCCCATTCGGCGGTCGCCGACCTCGCACTGCTCTCGCGGGACGGCGGCCGATACCAGAGTTACTTCCCTTCCGTGCGCCTCATCTCGCCGACCGCTTCATGATCCGAGTGGGGCGAGGTTCTCGACTTCGCGAAGCGGGTATGACGATCGACCTCCCACCAGCCATCAAGAGCCTCTAGCTGCCTGGGGGCTGCGCCCCCTGAAACCACTGAGGTCGAGGCTTCCACCTGCGGACAGCTCGCCAGGGCCGGGCGTCGCGTCGTTGTGGTCGACCGTCGTATCGGTGATGCTCACGTTGCCACCCTCGGAGTGGACCCCGCCACCGGAACGACTGGTCTCACTCGTTGCCGTGTTGCGGCTGATGGTGGAGCCGGTGACCGAGATCGGACCTCTCTCGGAGAGGATGGCACCGGCGGTGTCAGACCCGAAGACGCCACCCCTGTCACCCGAGGCGGTGTTGTCGGTGATGGTGCGGTGCTCGACCTGCACCGGTCCGCCCTCGGCCAGGATGGCACCCGCGACGTTGCCGTCAGGGTTGGAAGCGTCGTTGCCGACGATGGTGCAGTTCCGCGCGACGACCGGGCCGCCTTGGGAGACCAGGGGTGCCGTGCCTCCGGTGTCGCTTCCGCCGACCCCCGTGATCGTGAGACCGTCGATGGTCACTCCGTCGCCGCTGTTGTCATAGAGGGCCGAGGGCTGACCGTTGGCGTCGATCGTCACGCTGTTTGACGCCGAGGTTCAAGGGGACGTTCGCGAGGTTCTCGAGGAACCAGTCCAGAGGCTGTGCTCGCCACCACTCCGCGTCGCGGCAGCCGAGGTCCTCGGCCACCTCGGTCGCGGCGATGTAGCCCGACGCCAGGTGCGTGGCGCCGTAGGGGTGGATCGAGTTCGACAGGTACAGCTTCGGGACGAAGCTGCGGGACGCACCCTTGGCGATGACCCCCGGCAGGGGGCGGCTCTCGGCGAACTGCTCTGGTATGGCGCTGCCGCCGATCATGTTCCCTCGCACCGCTGAGGGGTTGTTCATCTCCTGTTGCATCGGGGTCATCACGTGACGCTCGACGATCAGGTCCCTGAACCCCGGCGCGTACTGCTCGATGCGGTCGGTGACAGCATCCGCCAGCGGCTCGGCGAGGTCTGGCCACGCATCCCAGCCCGCGAGTGCAGAGCCTCGCCAGCGTCGTGGTCGTGGAGGGACGCTGGTCCAGAGGTATGCCGTGTGGCATCCCGATGGGGCCTGGGTCGGGTCGGCCCTGGTCGGGATGAACCAGCCGCCCATGGGGTCGTCGGGGATGATCCCGCTGGCGATGCCGGCGAACGCGTCACGCAGCTCGTCAAGGGTCTCGCCGCCGAAGTAGCCGACCCATGATCGTTGAATGGCAGGGTCATGGTCCGCCGAGGCGAACTGCGGGTCACCGTCGAGGGCATACATGACCGACAGCAGCTGCGGGTCGTCGTAGTTGAACCGCTTGACCAGCCGCGTGTTGTCAGCACCGATGTCCTCGGGGCCCATCAGTTGCAGGAACGTCGGGGCCAGCGAGAGGTTGGAGATGACGACTCCTGCGGAGATCTCCTCGTTGGGCATCATCGCCTCAGGCGAGAGCCTCACGCCGCATGCCTCGCCGCCGCGCATGATGATCTGCTCGACTGGACAGGTCGTCCATATCTCCCCGCCGTGGGCGACAAGGCACTTGACGAGCGTGTGGGTCAGGGCATGGGAGCCACCCACGGCGGTGTGCACAGCCATCGGCTGCAGCCCGGACAGGGACAGGGCCATGGCCCCGAGCCGGCGGTTGGATGGCCACTGCCCGGTGAACTCGCCCAGCGCCGCTGGTGTTGTTCGAACCCGCTCTGACTCGAACAGCATCCCCAGAACCTCGAGGCCGGTCATCGACAACACGTCGTCACCGCTCAGATCGAGACCGAGGCGGGCCAGCAGACCGCCGTTGAACGCGGAGAGGCGGTCGGCCAGTGCCGGGGTCGGTGCTCCGTAGAGCAGCTTGCGGTTCAGGTCGAGCGTCTCGTCGAGGTTCTCGGCCAGGTATTCACCGATGGTGTGCTGAACCTGCGCGTCGGCTTCAGATGCGGCCTCGAGGCTTGCGCTCGTGATGCCCGGGTCGAGGGCCTGGACCACGTTGGTGCCCGAGGTGAACGCCTTCGAGAACAGCACGTCGGTGCCCCGCAACCGCAGACCGAACGACTCGAGCTCGAGGTCGGACATGGCGGGGCTCATCGCAGGCACGAGCCAGACGGCGTGGGTGTTGTGCAAGAAGCCGGGCAGGCCGAGCTCGACGGTGTCGCAGTGCGCCCCGCACTGTCCACGGGCCTCGAACACTGCAACCGAGAGGCCGGCCTTGGCTAGGTATGCCGCCGCGGTCAGGCCGTTGATCCCGCCGCCGATGACAACTACCTCGAAGTCGCGCAAAGCTGGGTACCTCGGATCCGTGCTGCGGGTGGCCTCGTGCTCGTCCGTGGAAGCTTAGGGGCGAGTGGACCGGATCAGTCGAAGTAGGTCTTGAGGTACTTGTCCATCTCGGGGGTGGGCTTCCACCAGCGCTCGACCCCCATGTCGTCGGCGACCTTGTTGGCGGCAAGGTAGCCAGGACCGCCGATGACCAGACCGCCCGGGTAGGTGGATGCACCGTTCACATAGAGGCCCTCGATGGGCGTGTCGGTGCCCGAGCAGTCCTGGTTGGGGCGGAAGCACCCGAGCTGGAGAGGGTTGTAGTCGCCGTGCTTGATCGATCCCCGCCGCATGTTGGGCAGCCTGATCTCGATGTCCTCGGGAGTCTCCTGGGCCATCGCCAAGAGGTTCTCGCCGGACATGTTCGGAGCGGCCTTGGACCACTTGGCCAGGATCGCCTCGGTGACTTCTGGCCCGGCTTCGTCCCAACCGCCTGCGATGTCATAGGGCGCATGGGTCTGGAAGAACGAGACGTGGCGTCCCTTGAACCGAGCCAGATGGGGATCGAAGGTGGTCTGGCAGGTGGTGTGCCCGCCGAAGCTCTCGATGTCGAGCTGGCCTGAGGTCACGGCCTCCCAGTGGGCGACGATCTGGTCTGTGCCCTCGAAGCCGACGATGGTCATGAAGCTGTCGTCGACTGAAGGATCACGCACGGCGTGGTGGGGACGGTCATTGGATGCCACATGCAGGGTCGCGTAGCTCCACTTGTCGAGCTCCCACCCAGCCACGTCGTCTTTGAGGTGGCCAGGCAGGTTCTCGGCTCCGACAAGATCGAGGAAGGTCGTCTGGGGATCGAGGCTGGAGATGACGACGTTGGAGTGCAACGTGCGACCCTCCCAGAGCTCGACGCCGGTCACTGCGCCGTCGTGGGTTGTGATGGTGTTGACCTGGGAAGAGTCCAGGATCGTGCCGCCGTTGCGCACGAACTCGCGAGCCAGGCCGGCGGCCAGCTTGTGTGAACCCCCCTGGCAGTAGGACTTGTTCATGGCGCGGTCCAGCAGCAGCGGCACGAAGAAGCCAACGCCGCTCTCGCGCGGGTCAAGACCCCACATGCAGGTGACGTAGAGGAACAGCGCGCGCACGCGATCGTTCTCGAAGTTCTCGCTGATGATGTCGAGCGGGCACATCTCGCTCAGCTCCAAAAGCTCCTGGCCTGACTCGGTTCGCTGCATCGCCTCTGAGAGGTCAAGTGGCGCCATCGGTGGGATGTAGGTGGCGGGAGCGATGACCTCTCGTGCGATCTTGCGCCAGCGCCGCATGACCCGGCCGAAGTTGACCGCATCGGTGGTCGAGAACTTGTGGATCGAATCCACCGTGTCTTCGAGCATGCGAGTCAGCTGCAGCGACGTGCCGTCCTCGAAGACCATCGCTGTTTGCAGGTTTGGCTTGATCCAAACCAGGCCGTGGCGTGAGAGGTCGAAGTCCCTCAGCACAGGCATGAAGTCGACCATCATGTGGTAGACGGCGTGGATGTTGGAGTAGTAGCCAGGGAAGATGATCTCCTCGGTGGCAAGACCGCCTCCGATCTCATAGCGCCGCTCGACCAGGGCGACCTTGAGGCCCGCCTTGGCCAGGTATGCCGCTGTCATCAAACCGTTGGGACCGGCACCTATGACGACGACGTCCCACTCGCTCTCGGTGGGGAACTCGGAGAAGAAGCTCTGCGGGTGGGGCTGTCCGACAAGTTCAGCAACCATCGTGACGGTCCTTTGCTGGTATGAGGCTTGGCTGTTGTTGAGGTGTGTGGCGTTCTCGGATGCCACGTGGGCGCTTCGGTCCGCGGCCGCCGGTAGACCGCCGGCTCAATCGGCGGCGGCTGAGCGCTTGCCTTCGCCCGGGATGTACCAGGGCGACGCGTACCACCAGTCACCCGGGTCGGCGACCTCGTCCTCGATGAGGATGTGCATGAGGTTGTAGCCAACGGCCATCAGGCACAGGCCGCCCGGGTGGGCAGCAGACTGGTGTGCCAGGTACAGGCCGTCGATTCCGGGTACCCGATAGCGGGCGAGCTCGGGCAGGGGCCGCTCGTTCCACCACTGGCCGCGGTCGCATCGGATGCCGTACCAGGACCCACCGAGCATCCCGGTGTTGCGTTGCTCTTGCTCGTAGGGGGTGTCGCTGATGATGCGGATCAGGTTGTCGTCGTCGAGGTTCTCGACGATGCAGGCCAGGCTCGCCCGCATGAACTCGTCCCAGCGCTTCTTGTCTTCGGGCGTGTCGGCGGCGAGCATCCCGTCGACGTTGTACTCCGGTGTGGGCACCATCATCCACAGCGGCCCGTTGATGTGGCGGTCGGGGCGGGTGCACTGCGGGTTGGTCGGGTCATACAGCGACGCAGCCACCATCCCCCACATCGCCTCGTCGGGAGACAGTGTCAGGTTCTCTTGACGGCCCAGGACGTTCTCGACGTTCTTGAAGTAGATCTCGCGGGACTCCATGTTGAAGAAGGCACCGGTGAACGCGTCCTT